>CAXBMT010000059.1:0-12086 GCA_963976925.1 uncultured Bdellovibrionales bacterium | reverse complement strand
CTGCATATTATCATCAACCACAATAAAGCCACGATCAGTTTTTACGCCAATCTTTTCAAGACCGATATTGGAGATATTTCCCGTCATACCAACGGCGATAAGACCAAGATCAAACTTGTGCTCAATTGTTTTGCCGCCTTCAACAGCTGTGATCGTAACGTCTTTACCATTGTTTTTAGCAGAGACTTTTTCAACACCAAGATGAAGCTTGATGCCATATTTTTTATAATGCTTTTCAACTTCTTTTGATGAATCTTCATCTTCGATAGGAAGAAGATGTTTTTGCATTTCAAAAATATGAACATCAACACCAAAGGCGTTCCAAAAGTAAGCAAACTCAACACCAATAGCACCAGCTCCAACAATTCCAACCGATTTTGGTAGCTCTTCAACTTTTAAAGCTTCCCAAGCACCTAGAAGGCGTTTGCCGTCATGTTCAAGACCAGGAAATGTTCTGTAGTTTGCACCAGTGGCGATAATCACTTTTTTAGCTTCTACAGTTTCTGTACCAGCTTTTGTTTTCACTTCAATGGTTGATGCCGATTTCATGGTGCCATAACCAGTGATCACATCAATTTTATTTTTCTTCATCAAATAGGCGATGCCTTTAGACATTCCTTCAGCAATACCGTTGGCACGTTTTACCGCTACGGCGCCATCAAGACCCTTCACATCGACGTTGATACCAAGAGCTTTAAGATCGTCCACTTCGTGAACTGCGTGTGCAGACTTTAAAAGAGCTTTAGTTGGAATACATCCACGGTTAAGACAAACTCCGCCAAGCTTATCAGCTTCAATAATGGCGACTTTCTTACCAAGTTGGCTTGCTCTAATAGCAGCGATATATCCACCAGGCCCAGAGCCCACAACTGCGACATCGTAGCTTTTCATTTTGCGTCCTCACCGAATCTACGCTATACCGTGTTTTCAACTGCGATTAACGTAGCTAAGCGTTTGTAAATAGAACACTTTTTTAGTGGTCAACATGATGGATGTCAACATAAGTCAGGCCCTTGATACATTCCTAAACGACGCTGAGCGCAGTATCTTACTGAGCACATTTCCAAATGGCGTTATAGCAATTGACCTTGAAACCACAGGTATTTCTCCTTTGGTTGATAAGATCATTGAGATCGCAGCCATAAAGCTAACGCCAGACGGTGTTTCAAGCTTTGAGACTCTGATTAATCCTGAGATCGAGATTCCTCCCTTCACAATTGATATACACGGCATCACTGACGCGATGGTTAAAGATCAGCCAGTCATCTGCGAAGTATTGCCTCAGTTCGCTGCATTTATCGGTGATCTTCCACTTGTCGCTCATAACGCTAAATTTGATTTAGGCTTTCTGGTTTTTGATTATCATCAACTGAAAATGAGCCTGCCAAAATCCCCAGTTGTCTGCTCTTGTTTGGCAGCAAGAAAGTCACTTCGTGAAGTTGAGAATCATAAGCTTGGAACTCTTTGTCGTGAGCTCAATATTCCTTTAGTAAATCATCACCGTGCCAGTGATGATGCCTGGGCCTCATTGGCCGTGTTAGCTAAAAGTTTAGTGGCACAAAAAGAGTACGCTGGAAAAGTTCACCTTGGTGATGCTTTGATGTTTAAAGCTAAAGATTTTGAAAAAAATAAAGATATGGAAATCCCAACTCACCTTAGAGTTTTAACCAAGAAAGTTAGAGACAAACATGTCATCGATATTAAGTATAAAGGCGGATCTTCTAGGCGCGGTGAATTTCGTCCTGTGCGCGCTTTAAGTCTACTACCTATGCCCGGTGGAAATGTTCTTTACGCCCACTGCCTATTAAGTGACATGATGAAGTCTTTTTCACTGAAAAAAATCACTGACGTGAAAGATCTTAACGGCGAAGAGATCGTCGAACGTCTAGCTCATTTTGAAACTATCAAAAAGGATCGATCGAAATGACTCCAAAGTGGCTTTACCGATTACAACAAGCATTTGTGACGATCATTCACTTCGTTTTACTAGGCTGGATTTGGTATACGCTACAAAATGCTGGCAGCATGCCAACCAATGAAGTCATGATGCATTTTACTGGTATGTCGATTTTAGGTGCCGTCCTCATTCGTGGCACTGCTTGGTGGGCCAAGCGCCATCACCTAAATGAGATCAAGGCAAAACGCCGCCGAGGACGTGATGCTTAGCTCAGTGGTTTCTTGGCAAGAAGGATTAAAGACAGCTCTTCGAACCCATGAAGATCTTGAAAATTTCTTTCAAACTAGTTTTCCCAAAAATGACTACCCTATTTTTATCCCCATCGAACTTGCTAAACGTATAAAACAGCAAGGAATTGAATCTGCTCTGGCGAAACAGTTTTTGCCCCACGTGGATGAAAATAATAAAGGTGGGATGCTTGATCCTATTGGCGATCATGCTCATTCTCCAACAAAACAAATTGTTCACCGTTACCATAATCGCTTGCTCTTTTTTCCAACATCAGTGTGTCCGGTTCAGTGCCGTTACTGTTTTAGAAAGAATGAGCTTCACTCAAACGATGATCTGTTTAAACCAGACTTTGCCGGTGTTCGAGACTATGTTTCCAAGCATCCAGAAATTGAAGAAGTGATTTTTAGTGGCGGTGATCCGTTGATGCTTTCTAATGATAAATTAGAAAAATGCTTTGATGAATTTGCCGATATGAATGTTTCGATGATTCGTCTGCATACACGAATGCCTATCGTTATGCCCTCAAGGCTAGATGAAGGCTTTGTGGACTTCATTAAAAGATCTTGTGAAAACTTTGAGCTTATTACGATTGTTCTTCATCTCAATCATGTTGATGAAATTACACCTGAGCTGACTGAATTGATGAAAGAGCTTAGAGTTTTGCCAATTCAGTGGTTATCTCAAAGTGTGCTTTTAAAAGGCGTTAACGATAATACGAGCTCTCTTAAGGATTTATTTTTAAGCCTGGTTAAAATCGGTATTAAGCCCTACTACCTTCATCATCCGGATCAAGTCCGTGGTGGCATGCATTTTTGGCTTGATATCGAAGATGGTCGCAGAATCTTTGCTGCACTTCGTAATCAAGTTCCAGGACACGCTCTTCCTCAGTACGTCATCGATATCCCAGGCGGTCATGGTAAGACGCCACTTCTAAACCCTGAAGGATTTGAGTTTAACGGCCAGCTGTTAAATAAAGATGGTGAGCTCGTTTCTTATTTTTTAAATTGACAAATTCTTGGCCGTTCAGCATTATGGCTGACAGTTAGCGGCGGTAGCACAGCGGTAGTGCGTCTGCTTGCCATGCAGAAGGTCCCGAGTTCGATCCTCGGTCGCCGCTCCAATTTTTTTATTAGTTATTACGACCGCTTAAAGAGCCTCCACTATGGAGGCTCTTTAATTTTTAAAAATGAAATGTACCCAAAATGTACCCACAGCTTTTTTTAGGTATGAGAACTTTTGTAATACTCATCTGTAAGACCAAACTGCTCACCGATTTCATCAATATCTTTTCCAACAACGTGCACATATCTCATGGTTGTTTTTATATCCTTATGCCCTGCGATCTTTTGTACGACAGGTAATAAGACTCCTCTTTTAACCATTAAGGTAAGTGCTGTATGCAGAAGATCATGAAATCGAATAAGTCGTACTCCAAACTCACGTAAATCCTTTTTAAACACTCGATCTGAGAAGTTATCGTGATCAATCGCTGTAGCATTTTTAGATACGAACAAAGTTCGCTCAGTTGAATGATTATTTTTTGGTAACAACCTCATGCATTCAATCCTAAGACCTTTACTAAAAGGAACATAACGCGAGTCCTTTCCTTTAGTTACTTCAAACTGATTTCCTCCAGCAGATTGCCTTAAAACTCTTAGCTTTGAACCCACTTGGGGAATATCCTTCAATTTTATTCCCCATAGTTCTCGAGCACGCATTCCCGTTTCTAGTGCTATCAAATAAACACAATAGATCCATCTTTTAGATGAGCCTATTGGATATTTATTATTAGCAGAGTGTAAAAAAATTCGAACATCATCTTCGTTCCAAAATCGCATTTCGTCTTTATTTTCTCGTGCCTTTTCGTAACCTAAGCATGGATTGATATTAATTCGCTGCTGCTGATACGAAAAATTAACGATTCTAGTAATTAAATCTGCATAACGATTTTGAGTAGAACTGCTTAATCCTTCCCCTTTCATATACGACCTAAATTCAAAAAGAAGAGTTGGTGTAAACCTAGAAATTTTATAGCTACCGTATAAATTACGAGCCTTTTTAAGTCCCGGACCAATGACTCTAAAGTAGCCTTTAGTGAACTCGCTCCCTTTTTTTTCTAACCAGTAATCTGCTTCTTCGTTAAAGGTTCGTCCTTCAACATCAACCTGACTGGAATTTGAACCAAGTAAGGCATCTTTTCTTCTTTCCTTTAAGGCATCTAAAAATTCCTGAGCGTCAATTTTTTTAGGAAACCTTCTTCTGATTTTCTTTCGACCATGGCCAGGAAGCCTAGTACAGACTTCCCAGCGAATGGTTTTATTAGGTAAAAATATTTTTTTTATAGACATAGCTACTCCTATTGTTAGGAGGAACTACGATTCATAACCCAAGACTGGAGAACATCCTTTCTTAAGTAGAGACCGCCGCCAATTTTTGTGAACAAATTAGATGGTATTTTATCTTTTCTCGTCTTTCCCCGATATTTCCAATCATACAAAGTTGC
Organism: uncultured Bdellovibrionales bacterium; assembly: GCA_963976925.1. Taxonomy (GTDB): domain Bacteria; phylum Bdellovibrionota; class Bacteriovoracia; order Bacteriovoracales; family Bacteriovoracaceae; genus UBA4207. Next base: position 7,395 of record CAXBMT010000059.1, on the reverse strand, counting down.
AACCGACTTATTTAAAAATCTGGCAGCCATATCTGGGGCAATTAAATCTGGCAAATTGTCAAAGAGCATTGCTGATCGAACATTATCAACAGTGCCATTGTAGCACGCTGAACGATCTATTTCATGTCTGTATGTAGCATTTTTAAGAGTCAAATATTCTCCAAGTTTAAGCTATTGAAACACCTAAGAAGTCTGCATGTAATTCACACACTTGGCGCAAGACTCCATCGGCGCCAGTAAATTCATGCTCTCTCATACGGCCTCGCACAATTACTGGATCACCCTTTCTAAGATTCACTGGACAGCGTTCTGCCTGCTTCTCCCACGCCACCACCTGATGCCATTTAGGAGCTTCCTGTCCCTTAATATCCTCAGCTATGGTGAAGTTACAAACCGCTTTCCTACTCTTCGTGTAGCGAAGCTCTGGGTCTTTCCCAAGGCGACCATAGACTGTAATTATCTCGTTCTTACTCATAATTTTTACTCCAAGGTTGATGTTAAGAAATTTTAAGTCTCTCTACTAAAAACTCGCCTAGCGAAAGGTTGGTACCATGCTTACTATTATGCTTTTCAAGTAGAAGCTGCACTTTATCCATTTCACCTAAGGATGATTCCTTAAGCCTCTCAATGTCTTTTGCCGAGACTAAGCTTAGAGCAGCATCAACTAAGTCTTTAAAAACGACCTCTCTGCCGTGCTCTTTTTGGTTAGCCTGCTCTAAAAAAGAAACCACTAGTTTATGGTTTTTTGCATCTCTAGAGTAATCCACAAAAAACCTCTTCTGATCTTTTGGTATGACCAGCTCCTTCTTCTTTTTTTGACTCCCTTTATTTTTATTAACAACCACTGACTTCGCACTATCACTGCCCTTATTTATTCTACTTGCCTCACTTCCCGTTTCCGATCCCGTTCCCTTCTCCATTTTTTCTACCTCCCTATTCTTTATTTTCTTCTTACTTCCCTGCCGGATTTTCCTTACTTAAATTATTTACTAGGACAAGATTGACTACACCCTCGAAACTGGTTGAGTGGGGGTAGTCAATCTTGCTGCGCTGTAAATAGCTAAAAGCAAAAGGAAAATCCGGTAGGGCAAAAACTTATAAAGCGTTATGTGACCACCTATGTGACCTTGAAAAACTCAAGATTTCCTAAATTTATTAAGAATATTTAGATCAAAAAAAGTTGAGGAGTATATAGAAAATACAGCTAATCTTCACAAACTTTTGTGAATTCTGAACAGAAATTCAGTTGCTTATAATTTGTCAATTCACAAGTTTTTGTGAACTTCACAAACTTTTATTAAAGAGAGTTAAGTAAACTACTGATAATATATTAATTAAGCTTTTACGAATCACAAATTTTTGTGAAATAGAGATCACGTTTATTTGTGGTGGTTACTGAACTTTTTGTCACACTTCATATTACTTACCCAAATCAAAAAAACTTCTTGAACTTGAAACACGTGCTATGCATCTTTTATGTTGCACTAGTTGAATCCGGTACGGCACATTTTCCAAAGTACACCAAGAGAAATACTTTAAATAATCCATGAATTCTTTTTCACTTTTATCATAATTTTTATTACTAAGCTGGCAAGCTAGACTGAAGTTTTTTTAATGCCAGCCGCGATCAAATACGCACTCATCACCACGATCGCACTTTGCACGTTCCTCATCGGCCATAATCTTTGGTATCGCCATATTTGTTTCATCCTGAATATTATCCCATGGCCACCACCAGTAGCGACCGAGACTTCGAATCTGTAACATTTTACGTTCTCGATCATAGCGAATCTCGTAAGGATGTCCCCATGGATTAACCCAAGCATCAGGAGTTTTTAAAGGAGAACAACCTTTTGGCCTAACAGGCCTTAAAGGCTCGAATATTTCTTTTAGATTTTCCGGAAAACGCTTACAATTAGAAATATTCCTTACTAAATATTGGACCAAGATCATATTGGCTTGATCAACAGCTAATTTTGTTGTACGAGTTCTTAGATTTAACATACCAGTTGGAATATCTCGAGTTAGTCTTCGGTCATCTTGATAGTTTTGATAAAAATAATAACTTAACCCTAATCCTAAAAAGACAAGTACCATAATAATTATTAATTTTTTCTGCCAAGTTAATAGTTTACGCATTTCTAAAACCTAATTAATATTAAAGTTACATGTTAAAGAGTATATTGCATCTTGCTCTGCTTGAAAGTCATGATATGGAACATTAATTACTTTGGTTACAGAACTTGGTGGAGGAGGGTCAAAGCCTTCGCAGTATTGTATTATTTGCGAACCTAGTGGATCTCCACAGTCATTTACAACTGAGGCATCACATAGATTTCTTTTTACACTCATGACCCACCTAGTACATTGAGTACCAACGATCTTTTCAACTGGGGCACATTGATAATCAATAAATTCTGATACAACAGTCTTCCCGCACCGTCTCTTAACTCTTGAAAATGCTTCATTGGTAGCACAAGTAACAAAAGAAGGTGTTATCCCATTCTCAAAATTTCCTAATCCATATGAATGATTGATTTGAGGAAATGTTAATTCATAACGAATTTCATAAGATACAGACAAGTCTTTTGGTTGATCAATTGGTATAAAAGAACCAGTCAAGTCCGCTTTACCATCGACAACTTCTAAAGCGTAAAGAAAAGTAGCCGGTCTTCCAAAACCATAACCTCCAAAAGAAGTAGCATAAACATTTATTTTTGCCTCTAGCGCATTAGTTGGATGTCTCTCCCATGGTACATCAAAGTTAAGACTGAATTCAAAGTCTTCACCTCTATCAATTGAAAGATTTGTACCATAATCAGCAGATGACTCTAATATCCTTTCATAGTTGCCAGTATTAAAAAGAGTTGTACCAACATAGAGTTTTTTCTGAGAAGTATTAAGCAAAATTATCTTGTAGGTTTTACCCCACAAATTGGTAACAAGCTGATTATTGTCAATATAGACAGGGATGTCACTACTGTAGGTTTTAGGTACAGGTTCATATCTATTATTTGTAGAATTTAGGTAATAAAGAAGGTCCTCTGCCTCATCAAAACCATTGATTATGTTAAACTGCCAGGGCTTTTCATAAGTGCTCGAAAAAATTAAAGGCTCCCCTAGGCTTGAGCATGAATTAAGCCAAGGAACATATACACCTTCATTCTTAAAACAAACTCCTTCTGTTGAAATAACTCGAAATTTTTGATCATCATTAAAATAATTATTTAAAACACCAAAGTAGCCATCCCAGTCAAATCTAAATCCACCTTCGACATCACGGTGCATTTCATATGAGACAATTGTCCCCCCTTGGTAGGACTCTCGTTTAACCTCTCGCTTAAAAGCATTGCTGGGTAGACTATCAAGAGATACAAACTTAACATCGGGATCATGTTCAACTTTTACTCTAAATGATCCGTTTGCTTGAACACCAGTTTCTAGATCAGTAGAATCTATTCTTAAGTAGCCAAAGCCGTAAGGTCCGATTTTGGAAGGTAACTCTAAGCCTACTGGATTAACCGATGCCTCAATTAAGTCGAGCCCTAACGAAGTATAGCGGTAAGGTAATCCACTAAGGTAATCTTTCACAAGTAATGGATAGTCATATCCAGGAGCATTCATATAGTTTGGAAGTAATGGTATGTTACTTGTATTCGCACTATTCTCAACAATCTTTCGAACAAATTGAAATTCATTCTCTTTCAGTAAGTCAAAAAACAACTCGTTAGTATAGTGCTTATCGTCAATTTGAGTATCCAGCAAACCATTCGTAATCATTTCTACTTGTAAATCATTATTTATTCCCTCTTCTGATCTGATTTCTTTATATTCATTAATCTGTGCATAAACTCCATTATCTGTCATGGAAGCCACCTTCCTCATCGCAAATAAATCAGCACCAGATTCGTTAACTACAGCAATTGAACTCGCTGTAAGTTTTTCTAAATTATTAATATAATTACAACCTTCAAACTGCTCAATGTGACGATACTCATGAGCCAAGAGGAAAAAGGGGAAATAATCTTTATATGTACTTCGAGAACCTTCACGCAGTATTGCTTCTTTAAAGACATGTACAACTTGCATATGACTGACAACATAGCCATTGGCACCTTCAATACCAAGTTCTTTTGTATTTAAAAAAGGATCATTTTCAGACAATACCCAAATTGGAACGAGCCGATCAAAAGCACCCCTATCAAGCGCATTTTTCAAAGCAATAATGATGGGTGAACTTTCATCCAACTGGCCTTGTATATTTAAAAAAGAAGATTCAAGAGAACTTCTAAAGCCTAACTTTACTTTTGCCCCATTACTTAAACTAAACTCACGGGTATAAACTGGGTCAACTAGATCTGGCGTAATATCAGGACTGAACTTAAAAATTGTTCGCTTTGAATCCGGGTTTGTGGTGTGGCAAACTTTAATCCAATCACGGGTAAGATCATTTATCGGAGTTTTTTCAGCACCAATATTTTCTCCCGTATGAAATGAAGACGTAAACTGAGAAGCCGTGACACTATAATTAGGATTTAGTCCCAGAATTGAGATCGGCTTAGGATTAACATCACTTGAACTAACTTCAACAATCATTTGTCCAACAGAAGTATCACCGAGATTAACAAAAATATTACCATCAACAGGAGAACTCACCTGCATCAAGGTTTCACCTTGGTACTCTACAGACTGTGGAACATCCGCAACGCGCTGATTGAAAATCTGTTGCATTGCCACAAACTCGATAACAGCTCTACGTTCATAAAAATCAGATCCATTTGTTGCTGTAACTACAATTTCTATTGGAATCCCTAGCGTTGTACTTGTAACTCTAAAAGAACTTGTATCCACATTTTCAATTACCGTATCAAGATTATTCGAAGCAATTTCGACCTGATAATCAAAAGACTCAAGAACTATACCTTTTAATTGAAAGGTCACATCACTACCCGCAGGCACGTATGCTTTATTCTGATTGAGTGTGAAATAAAGTGGTGGCGTACGAATTGTTTCTGTTATCTCTGTTAAATACTTTAATCCATCATCATCAATAGAAACAAGTTGAATATTAACTGGCCCATGCTCATTAATTGTGACTGAGAAGCTGGAATCCACAGACTTCTTTTTATCATCAACAAACCATTCAAAGGTCAATGGATTGCCGTCATTATCGTATATTTTTTTAGCCTCAAGAAGTAGCGTCACTGGTGCGACTTCACTGCTTTTAGTTATAATTATAGAATTTTCGAACGGCAACTTGCCTTCAAGCACGATGCTGGCACTAGAATCAGCGCCAAAACTATCAGTTACTTTAAGCGTGACTGTCTGCTCACCGACTTCGACTAACTCAAGGTCAAACTCGGCTTCATTCGTAGTGCTTCCATCAGGTAATGTCCACTCAAATACAATTAGATCACCTTCTGGATCGCTAGACTCTAACGCAGACAGACGAATCGTATTTGGTATTAGCACCACAGTTTTATCAGCAACAATTTTTGCCAACGGCGGTTGGTTTCCTAAGATTGTCGCTATTTTTGTAACAGGCTCAGACCATAAGCCATAATTATCTTGAGCTCGCACAGATACATGAAACTCACCGCTTGCTTCATAAGTATATTCAAAATAACCTTGGCTATTTTGCTGTGTTTGACCATTACCCCACTTAACTTCATATAGCGCAATGTTTCCGTCTGTATCATTTGCAAAAGGCAATACTTCTAAACCAACCGCGACAGGAGCTCGTTCGGTTGGAATAGTAAGGTTAAAATCTGATAATACCGGTGCTTGATTTTCTTTGATGAGTACTGTCGTGGTAAAAGAATCACTCAGCCCATAAAAATCATAAGCCGTAATCGTGACATTAAAAGTTCCTGCACTGGTAAAAAGGTGTTCTACATAGCCTTGATCTGTTTCTAAAAGCGGTGATCCATCCGCAAAGTCATAAGTCCAACGATAAACTCCTTCATCATCAGTAGTTCCTTCGTGGGGAGCAAAAGCAACTGTGGTTGGAGCTGGCTCATTAGGTTGCCCATAAATGGGTACATAAGCAATCACTGGAGCTAAATTGGTTCTGACTGAAAGTGTTTTTGTAATATACGCAGACCATTTTCCTAGATTATCTTGTGCTCTAATAGAAACATTATAGTTTCCACCAACTTCATACCTATGTTGATTATAACCAGAATTGGCAATTTCACTGCTTCCATCGCCCCAAACATACTCATACACCTGGACATCAAAGCCATCTACATCACTAAAGTAAGGCCAAGCCTCAAAACCAACGAGCGCTGGAGCTGGCTCGTTTGAATAATAAATATTAAAATCAGAAAGAACTGGCGCTTGGTTTTCTTTAATGATTAAGTCTTCTTCATATCGATTTGATAAGCCTGCTGAATCGACAACTGTAACTGCGACCTTATAAGTTCCAGCTTGTTGATAAAGGTGCTCTTGATAACCATCAATGGTTTGAATACTTGGAGAGCCGTCACCAAATTCATAGATAAAGTAAGCAAAGTTTCCATCGAGATCGCGCACAGTCTCAAAAGGTGCAAACGCCACCGTAACTGGCGCAGGTGCCTGATTATTTCTAATACTTAACCCATCAAGTTCTGGAGCGAACTGATTGTGACCAATATAGCTATAGCTAGTATTCGTTAATCCGTTATCATCAGTGATCGTAAGCTTGATGTTTTTTCCACCGGGCTGATTATAGCTATGAACAATGGTTTTAAAAGCATCGCCTTGCCCCTTGATAACGGTTCCATCCCCCATGCTCCAACGATATGTTGTTTGGGCACTTGCGGCGCCTTCAGTGAATTCGGCGCGCATCTGCACAGATTGATTAAGGTTAAACCACTCGGATTGCTTTTGAATTTGTGCAAAAGCAGCGGTTTGATTATCCCCAACCACAAGCCTTCTCGTGTATGAGTCATAATCACCATCAGGACGTCTTAGTTTTAGCTCGACGTCATAAGCACCAGTACTTTGATATTGATGAGTCACATTAGGTTCATTAACGATGAAAGTTCCATCGCCAAATGCCCATCTTGGTGACACCTGTAAATAGTCGGTTTCATCAAAATATCCATAAGAGCTAAATACAAACTCGTAAGGATTACTGGTAGGAAATATTTCAAAATCAATATTATTAACTTCGGTACCGTCGACACTAACCAAAGTAAACTCGCTATGCTGAAGTCCATCAGCATTGGTCACCACTAAATTTACAAAGTAGGAGCCAGGATAATTAAAAGTATGTTGCGCATTCGCAGTAAATGCTTGATTAAGCTCACCACTTCTAAAGTCACCAAAATTCCAATTAAAACTTAGCCCTTCATTGTTGCCGGCCGGATCAAAAGAGCGAACACCAGAAAAGTCTACTGTTAACGGGCCCTC
>CAXBMT010000058.1:0-12111 GCA_963976925.1 uncultured Bdellovibrionales bacterium | reverse complement strand
AGTCATAGGAAAGTTCTCCAAGACGATAGAACTTATTAAGCCACCACTGTTTAAAATAAGATAATTTATTTTTTGCTACAATATCGTTCTTATTTGTATATATCCATTCGCTTTGAGATATTTCAATCTTTCTCTCATTCGTATAAATACCATGTTCAGTAAGGATATAACTACCTAATGAGTCGATCTTAGCAATACAGCCTAAAAGGCCTGCATAACCGGTACATAAGGAATGATAGATATTGGCTGAAGGCAACTCAATGGAAAGAATTTTAAAGATTGGAATATTTGAAAAACGCCAATTATAGAAAAAATCAATGAATGAAGGAGCATCCTCAATATCAAAGCTATCTTCATATATTTCTAAAAGTATATTCCAAATTTCCTTAGAAAAAAACAAGTCACTTGGATCAAACTTACGTGTACTCTTTTTAAAGAATGTCTTATAAAGCTTTTCGACATCACCTTTTTTATCGAAAAGGATACTGTTGCGAATAATCTCTATTTGCTGGGAGGATAATCCAATAGTCTTTGGCTCCCTAGATACAAGTAGATCATTATCAAAAAGAAAAACTTCATGGATAGATCGCACATTTGAAGGAATAGAATACTTATAGTTTTGATTTTGCTCTTTTGTGTTTCCAATAAACACAATGTCATATTCAATACTTGGTGTTTCCTCAATTAACTGGTGAGCACAAGAAGAAACTCCTCCAGTCACTCATAACAACTCATCCAAATACTTATTTAAGTAACCCGTTAAATTGTTTTTCATAACGACGGAGTACTTAGGAACAATAAAATCATAATCGGCACTTTGGCCTCTTAGTAAAAAGTATTTCAATATCAAACTTTTTAAGTCAGAGGTAAGAAAATAAAGTCTTTTAATCTTTTTATCAGCTTTGTTGCTTAGAAAGATTCCCGTCTCAAGAAAAACTCTAAGGATATCACAGCTGATTTGCTCGTTTTTTTCATCGATCAATATCTGTGAAGCTTTTTCTTTAATTGATTCTCTTTTTTCATATAAAAAAGTTTGAAGACTGACGTCACCATCTTTACCTAAATACAAAATAAGAGTTTTTAATAAATCTATTGAAATTAAGTACGGGTTCAAGTCTTTGTAAATTTCAGTAGGTATTTGAGATATTACTTCATTGTCGATACTCTTGGAGTTTCTATAAAAAATCGATCGAAGAAAATGTAAAGTAGTCTTGCCAAAATATGACTCTTTTGAATCCTTGTATATTTTTACAAGGTACAATACTGCCTCTTTATTATTAACAAACTTAAAGCAACTAAGAGCTTTATAGGTGTTATCGATATTCTGTGAATTGATACAAAGAAGCAGATACTTACAAAGAGGATCAATCTCTTCATCCTTGACTTGCACCTTAGTTAAATAAGTTAGATATAACTGATGTTGGGGAAGATCAATATCAAAGCTATTAAGCGCGTCCGGCTTCTCCATTTGGATCCAAGAGAACATGAGTTGCTTTTGATCTGTTTTCCTGTTTCTCCCTGAAAGCGCCCGAAGCATCGACATGTCCCTGTTTGCCTTCAGCGGAGCTCACAATAGATAACCAAACAACTCCTTTATCGACGTACTTTTGTTGTAAAGCTTGCATATTTCCAGAATCATAATGCTTTCGAACGAACGGACAGCCGTGGTTTAGCCATTCTAAGACGATAATCTTACCAGGATATTTATCTAGCCCATAAAACTTTCCATCTTCAGCTTTTAGTTGAAAATTTGGAGCAACACTTCCAATTTCTACAGAAGCTTCAACATTCATACCGAAAGAAAACAATAAGAAGAAAGTTAATATTTTTTGCATAGACTCTCCAGTCAATGAGTAGTTCTCGGAAATAGTTCTGGTAATTTATTCAATAGTATTTTGCCACAATTAAACCAAGAGTCTTGTTCTAGTAAAGACTGCTTAAAGTTGCCGCTGAACCTAATCAGTCCTAAAACAAAGACAACAAGTTGCTCAAGATCTAGGTCTTGAATCTGTCTTTGAATAGTCATGGAGGCATTTGCATCAAAGGAGCTTACTAGTAGTAAAAAATCTTCCTTGATATCTTGCGCCAGCATCTTCTCAGACTCTTTTTCAGATGAGCTGGTAATTTGCAGCTGTTTAACTTTGGCTAAATAAAAAGGGAGGTTTTGAGTGTACTCAATGACTTCGACTTTATTTTGAACATGCAGCTCAATCATCACACGCTTATCTTCAAGTCTTTCTGTGATAACAATTGGCCCACAGCCTAAAATCTTTTTTGGTTCGTAAAGAGTTTGATTTCTCTGAAGTGGGTTAGTATCACCTTTGAGTTCAGGCTGATGGATAACCTTTTCTGCCATACTAACGCCCAGTAAGTAATCGTTGGCTTCGATTTCATCGATCATTCTTCTGTAACGCGGCTCAAATATTTGAAGCGGGATCACTTCTCCTGGCAAGACAGCAATATCAGGTAGTGGAAAGACTGCGACGGATCTAGTAAAAACATCATTCATCATAAAATCCTAATCTTAATAAACAGTTTGAACAATTAGACATTCAAGAAAGCAAAATGCTCGGTTTTTCTGACAAAGTCTTAATTCTTTCGACTTTAATTGCTGCTACTAATTACAATTGATAGAGTTTTTCACTATGAAATTTTTAAAATTATCCCTACTAAGTCTTCTTTTTACTCCCTATTTATTTGCTGCAAGCCAGTATACTCAGCAGGGCATAAATTGCGGCACCTCTCTCAATAAAATTCCTTATGCTCATGGCTTAGACAAGTTAAGCGGCAAAGGTATGGAGCTAGCAAGAGAAGCCTTTGTAAGCTGTCTTTCTGATTATCTAAAGATCAAGACCGTAAGCCCAGTTGGTGATGAGCATCTATCTGTTGAGTTTTTAAGTGAAGCCATCAAAGTACTAGGCTGGCCTGTTAAAATTTATGAAACTCCCAACTTGGTAGAAGGCTTAGATAGACCGAGATCGAATTTAATAGCCACTCTTCCTGCTAATAATAAGATGGAATATGATTGGGCCGCTACATGTGCAACCAGATCAGTAATTTTGAACAACCATATGGACGTTGTCAGCGCTATTCCAGAGCAGTGGGAATCACCAGACTTAACCTTTTCAGGCAAAGTCGCTTCGTCTATCAATACGCCCAATAAAGAGTTTATATGGGGGCGAGGTGCTCTTGATATGAAGGGGATTGGTATCCTTCAGCTTGTTTCAATGGTGGTTATTGAGCGTCTTGGCTGGCCTAGAAATAAAGACATTCACTTTCTTGCTTTAGCAGATGAAGAAGAGGGAAGCAGTGGTGCGATTGGAACAGTTCAAAAAATGGTTCCTGGTGGCGATCTCCATTCATTAACTAAGTCTGCTTTAATGCTTAGTGAAAGCGGTGGATCTTCAATGAATATTCCAAAAGATGGAGTTAATTTGCATCTTATTGGCGTGGAGGAAAAAGGCGCGGCATGGATGAAGTTAAAAGAAAAAGATCCAATGATCTTACTACAAAATCTAGCAAAACTTAGAACGCTTGATATTTATGGCCTGGTTAAAGATGACGACGGTCGATATCGTCGTGATGACTGCCATATTGAGACCATTAAAACTCCTAACCCGAAAGTTAATGTTATCGCTAGTAAAATTGAAGTTGATATTATTTGCCAAGAAAATGTAGGTGAGTCGTTCTTTAAAGACGCGTTCACAAATGGATTTGACGCAATCATCTTTGAACAAAGTAGCATCGAAAATAAACACCAGATTGTTCTTTCTACAAAAAGTTCATCCCATGGATCAGTTGGTCTTTCACAATCTGTTTTAGATGTTTTTGCTGTTGGAGCCCATCGATTAGGCTTTACAAAAATGCCTAGTAAGAAGCCTAAAAAAGCTAGTTTTTATAAAGAAACACAGACCAATGTGATTAAAGACTTCATTAAAAACCTTGGTTCAGAGTACCTGCCTGTATCGATTCTTAGAAGACTTCAGTGGATTCCATTTATGCGTCGATTTATGCTGAGACAAGTTGCTAGCGCCTTTGAGATAGAAGGATTATTCAGAACCACATGTCAGTTCTCAGCACTCAATAGTAACCAATCTGGCGCCACCGCACTACTGGATTGCCGCTTACTTCATACTGCAAAGGACAGTAATTCAGTGAAGGATTTTTTTGGTGAATTAAAGTCATTCATAGGAAATGAAAACCTTGAAATTGAGCCTATTGTCGGATGGAATGTTAGTTCATCTCCAATAACTGGCGAAGAATACAATACAATCGTTTCTAGTCTCAATCGTTTAGATCCTAAGGCATTAGTCACACCATACTTATTTCCTGCTGGTACAGATAATAAATTCTTTAGAGATCCACACTCGGCCGGGGAACCAGAGGTCATGCCTGTACCAAGCTATGGTTTTTTTCCTGTCTTTATCGATGCAGAACTAGTCGCTAGCATGCACGGGAGTAATGAGCGCTTCCCAATGGAACAGGTTACTCCAGGAATTTTCAGATATTCTCAAGTTTTAAGAGATCTGATCGCTAAAGAGTAGAGATGCTTCTTGTCTTGCTGTTAAAGCTTTGAGATTCTAATAATAGATCTCGAACTATAGGCAATAATTGAACAAGATAATTTTTTCTTTACTACTGTTTCTTCCCTTTATTAACGCTGAGTCAGCATGTAGCTCAAAAAGAGATATCCTAAGAAAGGTAGAAGCACAGAAGTCACAGCTTGAAGTCATCAGGCCAAAACTTCAAATGCTATTAAGCGGAACATGGACGTCTGGCGCAGACATAAGCTCTCTATTCACGACAAATATCTCGACCAGAGAAGAGCAAAAACTTAGATATGAAGAAATTGAAAAGTCTCTTTTAGTTGCTCCCTATATTAATCAATCAAATATTGAGCTCCATGAATGTTTAGATCAGTACAAGCTACAAAGCTTAAGTCAGGACTTATCAGAGCTATCGTATGAAATTGATAAAAACAGATATTTCTACTTAACTCTACCAACTCAAGTTCAAAAGATCCTGACTGATAGTAACAAACCAGTTCCAGCAACCTACGAAGATATTAGGCAGCTCCAAGAGCGATTATTAATCGTTAAAAAAACAAAGCCTGATTTTTTTGAACAGGAGATTGAACTCCTGAGTCAGCTGATTAATAGATTAAAAATAAACCTTGAAGCAAGCTCATCACTCCTTCAGATTAAGCAAGGTTTAAAAAATGGTCAGCAAACAACAGAACTGTATAGTCGAGTCAATCAACTTTGGCGAAGCCTAGTTGATCAAACGTTTCAAACGCTCAACACACCTGAGCTAAGCTTTCCATCAGAACAAGAGAATAAAGAAAGAGAAGCTGAACTAAAAAAAGAAGCCGATATTTGGGTGCAAAAAGGTATTGAGAGACAGTACTTAATCTTAGTTGAAGCAGGTAAACTTAGATCACAACTAGCAGAAAGGAATAACAAGAACATTCTAGATTCTTTGAGCTGGCAGGATATTAAAAGAGAAATTAAAATTGTTCCTTATCGCTTCACCGGCATATTTTATTCAAAGATCGTTGATATAAGGCAAAAACTTAGACTTGGTTTTAATGGTATAGGGCTCATCGTTCGAGATCTATTCATGCTGTTAATAATAATTCTAATTCCTTTTGGCCTCAAAAGAGTCTTTGAAAGAATAGCGACTTCTCTTGATCAAGTTAGAAATTCTATCTTGCAAGACAGGAAGTCTTCAGGACTTCTTAAGGCTCTGGCCATTTGGATTCAGCGTCTTAAACCTTTTATCCCATGGATGTTCTGGTATATAACTCTCGTGATCGGAGAGAAAATTCTTCTTTCGACGGTTTTAGCAGAAGTTGCAGCCCTATTTCCTTATTTTAGATATTTCGTTCTGTATAAAGTCTTTAGAAGATTAGTCATGCTTTTTCTTACAAGTCTTTCAGCTAGAAGTGATAAATTCTTATCTAAAGACATAAAAATTAAAGCAACAGCTACTGCTAAGAGTTTAGGCCAGTTTGCCTTTATCTCTTTTGTTATTTTGCATGCGGTTGATTCGATTGTAAGCAAGGGGATAATTTATGAAGTTCTCTTACTCGTCATTAAAGTTCTAGCTCTTTTACAGGTGTGGCGATGGTCTACTAAATGGTCTCAAGAGACATCACATGCAATTAGAGGCAACCTTACTAGCAACACTCTCAAGATCTTCAACAAAATTGATAGTACCCTCCCTAAATTTATCGTTGCTTTTCCATGGATAATTTTCTCACTAGTGATTGAAGCCTTTAAATTGATTCAATCACTTGGCTCGGATTTTGATCTGTCAAAAAGGCTGTCAGCCCAAGTATTTAAAAGACAACTTGAAAATGTTGAAGAGCTGGCAGAAGAAGTCGATAGTAGCAAATTACCAGCTGAGTATATTGAGCTATTCCCTTCCGGTGTTACTGAAGATGAAGCTCTTCTTATTGAGCCTGACGATGGAATTCTTGAACAAATAAGTAAAGAAGTGGAAGAGTGGAAGAGTGGAAAGAGTGATGAACATTCCATAGCAATCTTTGGAGACAAGGGTAGTGGGAAGTCGACAGCTCTTTTACAACTTTCCGTTAAAAACAAAGACATAAGAGTTGTCGGTGCAGATATCCCATCAAAGCTTTTAACTAGAGATGAGGTTTTAAAGTTTTTTGGAAACTTGATTCAAGCCGATCTTACTGATGGAGGCAGAAGCCTTGTTGAGCTGGATAAAGAATTAGAGCCGACCCTCATTCTCCTTGATGAAACACAGAACCTATTTCTTTCAAAAGTTGGTGGCTTTGAAGCTTATAAAACTCTCCTAGAGCTCATAAGCACAAGAACTAATAATATATTCTGGGTCGCTAGCTTTAATCGCTATTCATGGGCCTTTTTAAATGCCGTATTTGGAAAAAACCAACAGTTTCGAGCTGTCGTTAAGGTTAGACCTTGGAAAGATGAAGATATTAAAACTCTTATTATGACGAGACATAAAAAGGGGAGTTACGAATTAAGCTTTGATGCTATCTTGCAAGCGGTTGGCAATAGTCGTGTTGAAGATGCTGCAGCTGCGATTGAATCTAAGTTCTTTAAGCTTTTATGGGAGCAGTCTGGAGGCAATCCACGTGCCGCCCAAGAGCTTTGGATATCTTCTCTATTAAGAATCAGATCAAAAACATTAAGGGTTGGCTTACCAGACGATCCTGAGCTTTCTGTATTAAGTGATCTCTCTGATGATGCACTCTTTGTTTATTCAGCATTGATTAGGCACGAAAACTTATCAACTAACGAAATGGTAGAAGTGACTGATCTTCCTGAAGGTACTGTCCGCTACGCTCTTAGACTTGGACTTGAGAACGAATTCTTAAATCGCACAGAAAATGGCCGTTATAGGGTTGTAGCCGATTCTCAAAGAAAGCTCATCACATACCTTCGAAAAAGGAACTTCATTTATGGAGGCTAAAGATCTAAATCAAGTAGCAGCATTCTTTGAACTCTTAAAACCAGGCAAGATAATTATTCTTGTCCTTGGTATGATCATTCTAGTCAAGCTGGTTAAATTACTTCAGGACTGGAGTGAAGACCTAGGGATTAAGTTTCCTTCGAAGCGTCTTTTCATTTTACAAGTAACAACGATCCTCAGTTTTTCATTTTATATATTTGGTGGGGTTGGTCTATTCATGTCGACCATACAGCCAAGTAGAGAAATCATGGTCGCTGTCGGTGGTTCATTGGCCGTTGCAGTTGGTTTTGCCATTAAAGACGTCATTGGATCACTTTTTGCTGGAATCATTTTATTATTTGATCGTCCTTTTCATGTTGGTGATCGTGTTACTTTTGGAGATGTTTACGGTGAGATTAAAAGTATAGGTTTAAGAGCTGTTCGCTTAAATACCCTCGATGACAATCTTGTAACAATTCCCAATTAAAAATTTATTACTGATGTTGTGGCTTCTGGAAACGCTGGTGCACTCGACATGATGGTTGTTGTTAATTTTCACACTCATATTGATGAAGATATCGACAAAATTAAGGCTATGATTCATGAGGTGATGGTAACAAGTCGCTTTGTTTATCTTGAAAAACCAGTAGCAATTGTCGTTGAGGAAGTTGAATTTGCCATGTCTCCGGCTCTGAAATTTATTGTTAAGTCTTATGTTTTAGATGTTCGCTATGAAAAAGCACTTCAGACAGATATAGTCACGAGGGTTAGTGAAGTATTTAAAGCGGAAGGAATCCAGCGTCCTGGTCGAATAAATTCATGACTATTATCATCATCGCAAGTGGCTTAGTTTTTTCTTTCATGGGTACGTTAGTCGGTCTTGGTGGCGGCGTCTTCATGGTGCCACTTCTCGTTTTAGTTGCCGGCTATCCGTTACCAATAGCCGTAGGGAGTGTGGCTGCGGCACTATTTCCTTCAGCCTTAATCACTACCATCAATAATGCCAGACAAAAGAACATTGAATATAAGGCTGCTATCAAGCTTGAAATACCAACTGTTGTTGGCGCCGTAATTGGGGCACAGTTAACGGCCATTTTACCAGTCAGGCCTTTAGAGTTTATCTTTTCGCTTTTCATCTTTTTTATGGCCTGGCATATGAGAAATAAGAACAAATCAGGAGCTTTTATTGCAAGATTCAACAATCTTCCTGGTTTAACCTTTCTAGGAACTTTGTCAGGAATTTTAGCCGGTATTTTTGGTGTCGGTGGGGGAATCCTTAAAACTCCTATACTACTAAGAGTATTTAATTTTCCCGCTAAAAGAGCTGCAGCTACTTCTTTGGCCATGATTATGACAACAGCTATTGTTTCATCTATCAAACACTGGCAATTAGGACATGTAACCGAGCAAGCTTATCCCGTCATCATAGGATTTGCATCTGGCTCAATATTAGGTAATCTATTTGGCAAGAAACAAACCGACGAGAAGATACAATTCTATCTTTCAATCGCTTTATTCTTAGCTGCTTTAGCAGTCTTTATTCACGCTCTAGCTTTTGATTATTTAAAATGAAAATTCTACTTATTATTCTTACAATCACAATAAGCACTAAAGCATATTCTAATGAATGTGGTTCATGGCTTAGTAACTTCACATCTCCTGTTTGCACTGATGCTAAGTATATTTTTTGGACAGGTGCAGCGCTAACATTGGCACTTAGACTTGGTCGTGAAACTTTTGGCGATGAAGCTGAACAAAGAGTGGTTAACAAAAATCATCTCAAACAATGGGGCGAATTTGGTGGCGATATCGGCTATGGCTATATTAATGGCGCTTATATATTAGGGAAGTTTATATTTGGTGGAAAAGACAGCAATCAACACGCAGAACACATGCTTGAAGCCTCTTTTTATACATTTGGTGTTACCTATGGTCTTAAAAAAAGTATTCGCCAAAGAAGACCTGGTTATCCAGAAGATAAAGATTCATTTCCGTCAGGACATAGCTCCTTTGCCTTTGCTTTTGCCTCAGTTGTGGCGGCGAATGATGGCTGGGTTTGGGGCGGAGCCGCTCACTTAGTTGCTTCTTATATTGCTTTTAGTCGAATTAATGATCGCTGGCATCGTATGCATGATGTAATGGCAGGTATTACAATCGGTATGAGTTATGGCTGGGGCATTTATTTTAATCATAAAAATCATAGTAAGCCTTATTGGTTTAGCATGCTGCCAACTAATAACTTAGATGGGTTGGCCCTCAATTACGGCTATCGATTCTAAATGGAGACCTTTTGAAATACTTACTCTTAATATTTGTGATCACTTCTTGTGCTAATGTTCCACAAATTGATCGAGGTCACTTAGCAAAAAGAATGATGAGTTTTGAGCCAAGGCCAGAGGAAGCTGTCTTTAAAAATGAAGTCCGTGCCTTTAGAGAAACTGCTGTCGGTGGATCAGCTGCAGTAGGAGGCGGATGTGGCTGTAATTAATCGCAAATTTACCTATATCCTCATTGGTCTAATTGTCATTGCTTCACAAATTCAAACGGCCATGGCCGAAATGATGCAAAAGGGGAGAACGAAGTTTAAGTTTCTCGCTAATATTTATCATCAAAATAGTAATGATGGTGCTCAAGTCGTCGATAATCAGGGAAGAGAAGAAGCGAACGTCTTCGAACCGATGATTTTCATAGAACACCAGGTCACAGAAAATACGGCGATTAATGGAAACTTCGTTTTTGATGCCTGGTCAGCAGCATCTGATACAAAACTTGATGGATATACTGGTGCAAGTGGTGAAAATGCCATCGGTAATCAAGCTAGAGTCAGTGGTACATTTGGTGTACGTCAAGAATACGGATCCACTGAATGGCACTCATCATTGGGTTTTTCAAGCGAATATGACTATCGCTCGTTCAATGGCGCTATCGGTGCCAGTAAAGGCTTTGCTCAGGGCAACTTTACACTAGGACTAGATCTCAGATATTACGCCGATGCAGTCAAACTCTTTACTGATATTTCCCCCGCAAGTACAGCTCGTATTTCTGATTTCTTGCCACGACAAATTTTCAATCTATCATTATCAGCATCGCAAATACTGACAGCAAAAGATATCGTACAACTCTCCTTAGATTTTATTAGAGCTACAAACAATCTTGAATCTACAGCCAGTACGGTTTTAGTTAATGGAGTAAGGGAAGTTGAAGACCTGCCTGGTACAAGAGCAAGGTATGCAACTGGAGTTAAATGGGTTCACGGAGTAGGGGACAGCTCTGCCCTTCACCTCAACTATCGTTACTATTTTGATCAATGGGGAGCTGATGCTCATACAATTGGTGCTAATTATTATTGGGCATTAAGAGATGATCAGGATCTTGTAGAGTTTTCAGCACGCTATCACCAGCAATCTCATGTTGATTACTTTGCTAAGTCATTTACAGCAGCTCACCAAGGCTTTAAGACGAGTGACTCTGATTTGGAAGATTTTGAAAGTTATGAACTGGGCCTTGCCTATGACAGACTTCTTGGTGATAAAACAGTCTTTGGCATTGACCTTGAAAATGTCTACTTTAATAACGGAGTGACCTATGCAACACGTACGAATGGTATGCGCTATGGTTATTGGCAGTCTTCTTTCGCTTTCGAGTTTTAATGCCAATGCTGAACAACTTAAAGATTTCAGTTTGCCAATTTTCAACAGCGAACAAACTTTTAGCCTAAAGCAAGAAAGATCTAAAGGTTTAGTCGTTCTTAATTTTTGGGCGACCTGGTGTACGGCATGTATCAAAGAGATTCCTGAGCTTGAAGCATTAAAAAGCAAGTACGCAAAAAAAGCTCAGTTTTTTGCTGTTAATGCCGGCGATAAAGCATCCTATATAAAACGTTTTACCAAAAGACATGGTTTTAGTTATACAGTCTTGCATGACGCGGATAAATCCTTTAGCAAAGACATTGGAGTTTTAGAACTCCCTAGAACAATGGTTATCGATCAAACAGGAAAGATTATCTACAACTCAAATAGACCTCCTAAGAGTCTATGAATAAATCGTTTGAAAATAGCTCACAAGTTAGAGTTCAGCACATAGCCAAGGCCATGGGTGGCGAATTTGTCTATATGTGCTACCCACAAAAGAACTTTTCAAAGGATGACGTTCTTGAACTTTTCAAAGAGGCACATCAAGAAGTCTTAAGAATTGAATCAAAATACAGTGAATTTAAAGAAAGTGTCATCACTGCTATCAATAAAAATGCATACAATGCGCCTGTAGAGATTGATGAAGAAACCTATAACTTACTTAAAATATCTCTAGATTTTTCAATTAAGACTGATGGTTTTTTTGATATAAGCTTTGCAAGTTTAAGCATACCTAAAAGAAAAGCGAAATCTCATAAGCAAGAGCTCAACAAGAATGATGAAAAACGATTAGCCTCTCTTATAAATTATAAAAATATTTATCTAAATCCAAAGAAATCCGAAGTCTCCTTTTTAAAAGATGAAATGCAAATAAGCTTAGGCGGAATAGGCAAGGGTTATGCAGTCGATAAAGCTTTTGAGTTTTTAAAAAAGAAGGGGATTACTAACTTTTCAGTTAACGGCTCTGGAGACCTAAGAGTTCACTCTAGCCCAGATGCTCCGAGACCTTGGCGTCTAGGAATTAGAAACCCATTTG
>CAXBMT010000057.1:0-12150 GCA_963976925.1 uncultured Bdellovibrionales bacterium | reverse complement strand
AGCCGAAGAATTGGAAATAAGTTGGGGAAAATCGGTCTAAACGTGATGACTAGAATCATGGGTCTGATTCTACTATCTATCTCTATTGAGATGATCATTTCAGGTGTAAAAGAAATTCTTCCGATTCTAAAAGGTTAACTGCCGATCACCACAACAAGAGAATCATAGGTCCACATTTCTTCTGCTAGATTCTCACCTGTCTTAACATCAACTTTTGGAAATTTATCTCTATTAACATAGAGAATTCGTTTTAAGAGCACGTCATCAATCATTTCCGATTGATCAATTGTACGCATATTGGGCTCACCGTGACTGACTATCATTTGATTTACTTCTTCTGCTTCTTCCAGCTTCATTCTAACACAACCACCACTTGCCCTGTGACCAAGCTTTGAGTAAGCCCCTCGAGTTGTGGCATGAGTTGCAATTCCGCCATTAAAAAAGACGGCCCAAGTCATTGTTGCTCCTAAAAATGCTCTAGACATATAATCAGTGTAAGCTCTTATAGGCCGATAGATACCAACTGGAGTTGTAGCAATGTATTGACGTCCAGAAGTTGTCTCTTTGACTTGCTCTGTCCCTGTAGAAACGTCATATTCACTATAAAATACACCATCAACGAAAAGTTTAGCTGTTTGACCATTTGGGTTTTGATTTGATCTTAGTGATTTATCAACCACGACAACCACTGAAGCTTTTTTTAAAACACTATCTAAATTTGGATAAAAACCACGACTTTTAGAGATCGTTTCATGCTCTTCAATAGGAGTCATTCCAAGCTCTATTGCTTCTTGATCTGTAAGTGCGAAGGCTTGAGATTGAGCTATAAGAATTAACGTAAGTAATAACGACTTCAAGTGAGTACTCCTAAAAAATTATTCCCTCTAATACTGCTATTATTAAGGATTTAGGAGATCCCCTGGAATTATTACATTAATTCTCTTTGGATATGATCGATTAAATCAGAGCTAACTGGGTTATCTAAAGCTTCACCTAAATCTTCGAGGTGCTTCTTCGATTTGGCGCCACAAAGACAAACACCATCTAAGCCACTGTTATTATAGCGACTAAGGTTAAAACTTAAAGCAAACTCAAGACCGCTATGACCGTGTTCTTTAAGAAAAGGTAGTACTCGCTCCATTTTTTCAATCTTTGGCAGGTTAATATCATCATTCCACCAAGGAGCCTCAGATGCTCGAACATCGTCTTTATCAAAAATTCGAGAACGGTTTACTGAACCAGTAATAATCCCTTTATCTAATGTTCCCCAGGACATAAATTTGATTTGAGTCTTCTTTAGTTCATCAAATAGTTCACAGCTTGAATTTTCAAAGACATTTAATTGGTTCTGAACAACATCAATTTTAGCTACTTCTTTCGCAAGATTTAGCTCTTCTAAATTTGTGTTACATAAACCTATAAATCTAATTTTATTTTGAGCCTGTGCTTTAGTTAGGACATCTAACGTATGACGAATATCAACATCTTCATCAGGCCAATGAACCATATATAAATCAATACAATCATCATCTAAGCGTTTTAAACTTTCATCGATCATGCGCTTTGTTGTTTTTACATCGTTACGAATAGCGATACTTTTTTTGTGATCCCAATCAATTCCACATTTAGAGACAACAAAAACTTGATCGCGATAGTTCTTAATGGCTTTTCCAAGACGTTGTTCAGATAATCCAAATCCGTAGATAGGAGCTGTATCAAAAATTCTATAGTTTTTATCAAAAGCGGACTGAACAAGCTCTGTAGATTGAGTCTCGCTCATCGACCCAAAACCATATCCACCGCCCTCTCCTGACAGAGAGGCGCCGCCAAAAGCAATTTGATTTGCTTCAAAAGCTTCATCAATATTCAACATCAATCACTCCATTCGTCATTTAAGCGAGTCTCGTTAAGTAGTCTTTCTGTGAGAAGATTTATCTCAACTCTAATATCTTCGTTTGAATCTTTGTAAGCTCGAAGTAATTCTCGATTTGTTCTGGCATCATTAGAAAGCCGAAAATCACTTTCGAAATTTTGCACGGTAGTTATGACTTGTTGTCTAAGGTTTACAAGCTCCTCATTATAATTTTTGGGGATAAGCTCATTGTCCATTAGCCCAAACAAAACCTCCATCGCATAAAACTTATACTCAACAGGTCTTCGACTTGAAGCGAAGCTCTGGCTTAAGTAAATAAGATTAAAAAGATAGCTTTGTTTTTGAGCAGGATCAATATTGGGATCTTTCAGACTTTTAATAAATCCGTGAGTCAGATTAGTATAATCAACATCCTGGCAAATAATAGATTGTGACATCTTTGTTTTAATATCAATCGGGTTCCAGTTATCAAAGCTCATAATATTTTCTATATTATAATCAACAACAAAAGCACGATTTGTTATATTATTAAGCTGATTAAGAAAGTGGATCGACTTCTCTCGACCTTCGTTAGTACTAAAAAAACTTGATTTTGGATCTATATAATCCTTGGTAACTGTTGTTTTATTAAATAGGCTCTTGCATTCAGCATCATCTCTATCTGCGCTTTGAGATAAGTATTCATTAATCTCTCTCATCATTTCGACATAAGACTTATCTTCACTAACATTTTCACTCGATATATTTTTTTTCTTTGAGTCCAATCTGTTTTTTGAACTAATACTCTTATCACTTAGGTCGATCGTTTTCTGCTTTAGATCGTTCGAACTTACAGATTCAATCACGACTTTTTGATTATTAAAAAGTAACAGACCAGTCGCTACAGAGACACCAAAAATAGTAAGAATTGTTAACAGCTTTTTCATCGAGTTTATTATAAGCTTCATCAATGCAATTACCCAAGGGACATATTATCCAGACTATAGTTCTTGATGAAGAAGTGAAGACGCTTATTCAACTTGAGCGCTGGGATGAGCTAGACGCCATGGCCAAGAATTGGCTTTCCAAAGATGGCATCATTCATCAAAAACTCTCAGAAGTTCTATCGTTTAGTGATATTGAACATATTCTAGCATTGAGGCAAGGACCTGATGATGATGAGGGCATCTGGCATGATGATGGCTCAAGACTATTAGCCTTTTCGCTAAGCCTAACCATGGAACCAACGAAGGTGGAAGGTGGAGAGATCGAAATTCGTCATAAAGTGGATGATATTCGCACTAAACTTCCCTGCCAAAGCTTTGGGACTCTAGTGATTTTTAATACCGGTAAAGACAAATTTGAGCACCGTGTCAGTGCTGTTAAGAGCGGAAAACGCTTGGTTTTGGCCGGTTGGTGCACCTAAATTCTTAATAATACGTAAGGTTAAAAAGAACTTGTCGAAATTCGATAACTTGGATAGATTACGTGCCTTATTACACCTAAAAAAGTGAATTTAGAAAAGGATCTCGATATGGCACGCGTTTGTGATTTAACTGGAAAACGTCGTCTTGTTGGTAACAAAGTTTCTCACGCCAACAACAAGACTAAAATGACTCAAAAGCCAAACCTTCAAACGAAGCGTGTTTTTGATCCTGAAACTGGACAAACGATTAAGCTTCGCTTGTCTACAAGTGCGATCCGCACACTTGATAAAGTTGGTTCTTTATCTAAGTTTGTTCGTAAGTATCGTCACCTTTTTCAAGCTTAAGAAATTTTAAATTAAGAGATAAAAAAAGCCGCCTCTAAGGGCGGCTTTTCTTTTTTAAGCTGAATAAACTTTCTTAGTACTGAACTTCAACTTCAGTTACAACAAATCCCCAAGCATCAACTGAGCGATCTGAAGTGAATGTAGCGTGGATAGTATCCCCTTCTACATAATCAGTTACATGACCTTCACCTTTACCAGAAACTTTCTCAACAACTTGGCGAGAAGCATTCTTAACAGTGATGAAGTCATAGTTCTTTTCAGTGTCATACTTAGCAACTTTTAAGCGCATAAACTTTGCACCTGGAACGTTGAATGTACGCTCAAGGTTTACGTTGTGACCGTATGGGTGTGAAGTTTCCCATGATTGCTCAAGAGTAACAGTCTTCCACTCATTTGGGTTTGGCTCATTTCTTTCTGGACGAGTATCAGTAAGAAGATTGTAAGCATTTAGACGACCACTATTGATCGTGCGACCACGAAGAGCACCCACAGGCTCAGAAGTTGCCATTAGACGTTCACGAACTTCAGATACTGGCATACGACCTTCTTGAGCAAGAAGAAGACCAAGAGCACCTGTTACATGTGGAGTCGCCATAGACGTTCCAGAGTAAACCGCGTATCCACCATTTTTAGTTGTAGAAAGAATTCTATGACCAGGAGCTGCGATATGAACTGTTTGACGACCATAACAAGAGAAGCTTGCAAGATCATCTTGAGCAGTTGAAGCAGCAACAGAGATCACGTTAGCAACGTCATAGTTTGATGGATAGTGTGGAGACTGATCATTGTTTGTACCAGAATTACCTGCAGCAGCTGTGAATAGAATGCCTGCTTCACTTGCACGCTCGATAGCTTCTTTAAGAGCAGCAGAGTATCCGCCTCCGCCCCATGAGTTTGACATGATATCAACACCACGAATCGTAGCGTAATCAATCGCTGCAATTGCATCAGCAGTTGAACCTGATCCTGAATCAGATAAGAACTTAACTGCAACAAAAGACACTTCACTCATAACACCAGCAACACCTACGCCGTTGTCATGAACTGCGCCAATTGTACCAGCACAATGTGTTCCGTGTGAGTGGCCGTCCATTGGATCGCCATCTTTGTTAGCAAAGTCATATCCATAGATATCGTCAACGAATCCGTTACCATCATCATCAACACCAGCTTCACCGTTAAGCTCAGCTTCGTTAGCAAACATATTATCTTTAAGATCTGGATGATTATAATCAATACCAGTATCGATAACTGCGATTTTAACAGCGCGAGAACCTTTAGTAATTTCCCATGCCTTAAATGCGTCGATATCTGCACCAGCTAAACCTGGCTGAGTTCTGCTTGGCTCATTTGATCCATCATTGTTTAAACCCCAAAGTTGTCCAAACTTAGGATCATTTGGTCCACCAAAGCTCATCATTGGAGCCATTAATGCTTCAAGATTCATTTCTTTTTGTGGAACAACGGCGCGATAAATAAAGTTAGGCTCTGCATATTCAACAGATGGGTTTTGCTCTAATGACTTAACTAATGATTTAACATTAGCTTTTGTGTCAACTTTAAGAACATAAACTTCACCGTAAGTTAGGCTAACAGTGCGATCAAGTTTAGCTCCAACACTATCAATGACAGACTTAAGAGCGGCTTTGTTATTGCCCTTTAGTTTTACTAAAAGCTGGCCTGGGACCGTTTCAACTGCAGCATTGGCATTAGCGGCTAAAACAAGAGCGGCTAAAATTCCGAGTTTCTTCATTGGGTACTTCTCCTTAAGCTTGACCTAAATCATCCTGAGTTAGGTTGTTCATCCATAAACAATTTTTAACTTTCATCTAAATATGTTGAGCCATAGAAGACTAATTCAATGACTCTTTGCTCATACAGATGGAAATCTTTTCCATTATAAGATTGAGCTGCATAAAAAGGGGGAATGAGAGAAAATATTAGAATATGATTTATAACAACTCAAATGATCCGGTATTAATTAAGAAAATTCCTCTAAGTGTCTGGACGCTTAGAGATAAAATCGAAGCCGTTATTCAAACAAGAATTGAAAATGGTCAATACACTAAAGATACAAAACCTAGCGTTGAAGACTTAATTGCTGAGTATAGTACTAAAAAACCACTTGAGAAGTTTGTTGAGCCTGGTGAAAAAAGTGGACTTAAGCTCGTACCAGAAGAAGAAGGTGCGGAGTCTACAGAAGATAACGCTGAAGACGAAGATGCGGTAGAAGAATCTGTTGAAGCTGCTAGCGAAGAAACTTCAGATGAAGAAAAAAAAGAAGAAGCTCCTTCAGAGCCAAAAGAAGTTATACAGCGCCGCCCTCGTCTACCGGCAGATAAACTCTTTAGTGGAACATTGATTTTAGCAGAGCTAGAGATGTCGCATCTTTACTTTTTTACCAACAAACAATTTACAGTTGGTCAGAGTATCGTCGTAGAGTTTCTCATACCTAAAAAATTCTCACTAAATCTGGATGTGGCCTATTGTCGTGCATTCAATTTAAAGAGCCGTATTATTTCTAGTCAAAACTTTCGCTACCGAGTCGCTGCGAAGTTCACTTTCTTAAAAGAGGGTGAGAGAACTTTACTTAGGCAGTTTATCAAGTCGGTTGAACCAGATGTTAAGAAATATGTGCCAACCAAACCTATTGCAGTTAAGTCGGAAGATGATGATGATGGATTTGGCGACTTGGATGATCTAGATATTTAATTCGACGTAGACTCAGCGGCTATTGCAAACTGTTTAGCTCCTGCTAGCTTTGCGATATCCATCAGATTGACAGCACTTCCAAGATCAGCCGCTTTATCCCCTTCTAAAATAACAAGTTGAGTTTTTTCAGTCTCAAGAGCTAGCCTAATCGTTTGCTCTAATTGATCAATCGTAACGACATTACCTTGTACTGAAATTTTACCATCTGAGCCTAAGCTAAGAATAACTGCTGCAGGAGTTTCACTTTTAGTTGTATTGGCAGCTTCTGGTAATTCAATATCAAGTCCTGATTCCAAAGAGACAGATGAAGTCACCATAAAGACAATCAGAAGAACCAACATAATATCAATTAAAGGTGTGACATTGATTTCTGCATTGATTTCATCATCACGATTTGAAGGATTAAAGCTCAACTTTATCTCCTGAGTTCATCTGATCCTTTAAATCTTCAACTCTATTTTTAAATAGAATCAAAGTTGAATTTAATCTAGTTTGAAAGTAATTATAAAGAACAACCGCAATGACTGCGACAATAATACCAGCAGCTGTCGCAATAAGTGCTTCAGATAAGCCCGCAGCAACAACGGCAAAGCCACTCTTACCAGTCTGAGCTATACTTTCAAATGACTTAATAATCCCAACAACTGTTCCAAAAAGACCAATAAATGGTGCTGATGAACCTATGGTTCCAAGAATCCATAAAAATCGCCTCATTCCTAAGCGACTTTCTTCCAGTCTTCTTTCAACACCCGCCTGTGTTTGTTCCATCAAGGCTAAGTACGGAGCACCAACGATTGGGTGATAGCTGCGGCATAAGCCTCGAGCTTCGTGCAGTTTATTCTCTCTCAGTAAATCTACAGCTTTTGCATGCAAAGTCGATGAGCGTTGATCAAATTTACTTAAAAACCATAGTTTTTCAAAGGTCACAGCCCAAACTAATAAGGAACAAATCAACAAAGGCGCCATAATAAAGCCACCTTCTTGAATTAAATTTAGCATCTCATTGCCTCCTACAAGACTTCAACTTGCCGCTCTATAAGTGCCAAGATAGAATAGCGCTTGTTGTAGTCTCAAGACAAGGTTAAGCATGGCCAATAGCAATATACAGGCTCAAATTCAACGCCCTGCCAACTGGCTGATGGGCATCTTCTTGGTCACTCTTGCCGTGGCTACTGGGATTTCGGAGTTTTTCCAGGCACCAACTGAACAAAATAACGAGCTTACAAAGTTTAGAACACTTTTTACCAACGATGACTTTTCTAAAGTTGTTGAAATTAATCTTAGAAATCGTCTTGGTGAATTTAGCTTTTCAAAAATTAAAGATGACCCATATTCAAGATGGAATATGGTCGAGCCTAAAAAATTCCCAGCAAATAATGAAGTTTTTAAAAAGTTATTTGAGACTCTAAAAGATTTAAGAATTAGAAAAATATTTAGTTATGATCCGATTAATATCGCGAACTTTTCTCTCGATGCCCCACTCTATGAGATTACTCTAATTGCAGAAGATGGATCAAAGAAAGTTCTATCTTTTGGACTTGTTAACCCTATCGATAATTCAACCTATGTTTCTAACTCAGCTGAGACAGAAGCGATCTACCATATCGATGCCGTTCAAAGTGATTTAGCATCTCTAGATATGGCCGATTTTGTTGATAGCCATATTTTCACACCTAAGACAGCACAAGTTAAAAACTTAAAGATTTATCGTGGAAAAATATCAGGGCGTCCAAGTTTTGATTTAGAACGCGGTAAAAATGGCGAGTGGAATTCGGGCAATAGAGAACTCGATGAAGCAAAAACACTCCAGTGGCTTGATGAACTTCTTCTTCTAAGAACAATGCTGATTGTTGACAAGAGCACACCTGAACTCGATGAGAGTATTGAAAAACTCGTTGAATCACCTATGTTTACAATTCAGATTGAAGACCTGAATGAAAATATTCTGACTTGGGTTGTTTCACAGTCTATTAACAATTTACCTGATGTGAGAATTGAAAAAAGATCATATGTACTAGTTAAGGCATCAAATCGTCCTTACCCATACTTAATACATAGAGATCAGCTGAAACTCTTCCAGCCGAATGAATCGAAACTCAGAAAAAGAGGAATCAATAAAATCTTCTACTGAGTCGGAATAATAACTTTGATTTTCTCAGGCTCTACAAAGATCTTGATAAAGCTTTCAATAATTACAGTATTGTATCTAGCAACTTTAGTTGGATCCATAAGGATAAACTTTAAAGCATCAGTTGGTTTCATTTTCTTTTGAATCAAAATATGAACAAAGTCATCAACTAGGCTAATAATATTAGCCAAGGTTAGGATTTTGTTACCCTTCTTTTGAAAAGGAAAGCCAGTTCCATCAAAATACTCATGATGTTGAATAATAATCTGTTTGACTGAATTATTTATTAAATTATTTCCATCAACCATCTCTGCGCCAAGAATGGGATGATTTTGATAAAGCTCAAGCTCCTCTGGAGACATCTCTCCAGGTCTTTTATCCAGTAAGTTTTCGGGCATCTTCATCTTACCAATATCATGGAACATACATGCCATAGCGGCAGTCTCAATGGTTGCCTGACTCTGCCATTCAAATTGTTTAATAATTGAAGATGTATATAGAGTCACAAGATAGGAGTGATCAACAGAACTAGGGTCAAAATCTTGATAGCCACGCAGAAGCCTGTAAAGATTTTTTTCTTTTTCTACAAGTTTATAAACTTGCTCACAAATTTCTTTTCCTTGCTCAACAATTTGTGGCTTAAGTCCCTCGGCCATAACTTCTTCAACGTACTTAGAAGTTACGTTTTTTAAAAAGCGAGACTTCATTTCGACTGGAACTTTATCTGCATTCATAATTTTAGTCGTTAAGTGACTCTGATATTTAATATACTTAGCTCGATCGGCTGTTTTAAACCACAGGTGTTCGACTTTCTTTTCGTTTTTGTATTTATCAATTCTTTCTTGATCGAAAGTATCGCCTGCATGAAGAATCTTAACGTACTTGCCACTTTTTAACTGAATAAAAACATCGAAAAGAACTGCTTTAGATGAATAAAACTCACCAATTTTAATTTTAGTAAAATCTGTATCATCACCAGTGACTTCAACTTCATCGGACATACCTTCACGGCGCTTGATACCGGCAAGCAAATCACCAACATTCTTTCCACCTTCAATAGCTTTTAGAATTTCTTCTATCGTAGCACCAAGAGGAAAAACACTTTTAGCTCCAAGCTTAATCCACTTATCGCCTTCAGGTTCTTCCGCTAAAAAAATGATCGTAAGGCCTGTTGAATTAGATTTAGCAAACTTTAGGACTTGTGCTCCGGTATGACTTTGCAGGTCCTCGCTAATAATAGCCGTGAAAAATTTTTCTTGAGAAATAGAAATTTGAGCGGCTTTTCCCTTATCGGCAATGACAACGTCATAACCATTATCCCTTAAAACCTTCTCAGAAGCTTCAAGCCATTCGTTATTCGGGTGCGCTAATAATATTTTGAGCTGCGCCAAAAGATCTCCAGTTATTCAAATATACGTAATTACTATACTTCAAATAACTCTAAGACTAAATATAAGGCAAAAAAAAAGCCACCTATGAAGGTGGCTAATAATATCGTTCTAAAAGACCCTATTATTTAACTTCTTTATGAACGGTTACTCTTTTTAGAAATGGATTGTATTTTTTTAATTCAATACGATCTGGTGTGTTTTTCTTATTTTTCATCGTTGTATAACGTGAAGGTGACTTCCCCTCTTTACGAGCTTCAGTACATTCTAGTGTGATTACAAAACGGTTACCTTTCTTGGCCATAACTGACTCCAACAAATATTGCTAATAAGCTAAAAACGAGACCGTAAGTTACACGGTCAAGCTTGCGCTGGCAATCATAAATTGCTAAAAATACGCAAATGGAGCAACTGATGACAATCAATCCAATGAACTGGAATACAGCCTTTTATAAACTATCGAATTTAAAGGCTTTTATTTCACTTGGTGCTGATCCTGCAAAACCAGATGAAGTTCTTTACTTAGTCAGTTTGACTGATTTAGAGCATCAAGAACACTTCCAGCAAGAGTTTAACAATCTGGATCGAGCATGTGCTTACATCAATCAAAGATGGGGCGAATGGGAACTAAGCGATTTAGCTGATTCAGGCTCTGGCTGCGGAACTTGTGCAGCTCATTAAGAGATATTGACAAATACCTGCAAATTCGCGAAATTGGGCAGACTTTTTGATAAACCTAGGCTTTGTGATTGGCAAGGCCACTATTAAGGATCCATGATCATGAAAGAAGGCATTCACCCTAACTACCGTGAAATCGTTTTTGAAGACATTTCTTGTGACTTCAAAATCCTAACACGTTCAACAATTAAAACAGATCAAACTACTGAGTTTAATGGCAAAGAGTATCCATACTACAAGCTTGATATCTCTTCTGGTTCTCACCCGTTTTATACTGGTAAGACTAAAGTTCTTGATACTGAAGGTCGTATCGATAAATTCAAAAAGAAATTCGGTGCTTCTTTCTCAAATGCGGTTAAAAAGTAATTCGTATTTCAAAAGAAATTTAAAAGAAAGCCTTCCTTCTGGAAGGCTTTTTTTATTTGAGTCTCAAGATTCCATCAGGTAATTCTTTTTCCACTTCAAACTCAAACTTCTCTCCAACAGATTTTTTTTGCATTTGTTTTATTTCAGGCTTTGAGAATTTCTTTTTTTGCCATTGAAGTTTTTTAAGCTCTGGGCCAGGAGTACAACTCTCCCACTCAAAAGAAAATTTTGTTTCGGTTAAAAAGCGTACAAAAGTGGCACGAGAATCACTAACTTCTTTTTTAGAATAAAGATGAGCAGTCATGGCTTGAGTACGTCTATCGATATGACCTAGCTGACACAGTCTTTCTAACTCAGGGTCATGAGTGCCACGCCATACTTGATGACACCAATCATTGGGACAGGCGCCAAGACTTGGACAGGGATAAGCAATACTCATTCCCTTTTCAATCATAGCACTTCTAAAAAGTTTGGCGCTTTCAAAAAACTCAGAAGTCCCAGGTTCGATAAAAAAGACGTAGTCAGGATCGAGACGATTAACAATTCTTAAACTCTCTTTAAGACCAATTTCATTGATGGAATGACCAAAAAATAGAACAGTTTTCCCTTCAGGAGATTCTGTTAAGATTGTTTGCGAGCTTACGGGTATATCAGGTCTAAATTTACTTAATAATTGTTCTGCTTGTTTTAGCATCGACTTCGAATAATCAACCAGACTTATACTTTTCGTTTTAAGATTTTCGCTCCATGCGAGTGAATACGTACCAGGTCCACAACCAAAGTCGATGAAGTGAGCATTTTCAAGATCTGCTCGAACTTCGGGTTTTAGTTGAGACAAGATATATGAAAGCTTTGGCCAATTAGTTGGAAGATATAAAAGAGTATAAGCAGAAACGAGATCAGTATCATCACCATAACGACCCATTTTATCTCTAGAAACAGTAAACCCAGCGCTTAATGAGCGAATTGCTTTAATACAATCCGCCTCACTTAACTCTGGGTTTAAAAGATAAGGTCTTAATTCGCTAAGACTAGGTATCACTTACGTTCTTCAACCTTTACGTAGTCGCGAACGGTTGGTCCAGTATAGATTTGACGAGGGCGACAAATCTTAGCAGTTGGAGAGCCAACTTGTTCTTTCCACTGTGCAAGCCAACCTGGTAGACGACCAAGAACGGGCCAGTTGGCAAGGTTTTATTTGAGATTCCACTCGCTTGAGTGTAATCGCATTAAAATGAATTGTGTTTTTAAACCT
>CAXBMT010000056.1:0-12360 GCA_963976925.1 uncultured Bdellovibrionales bacterium | reverse complement strand
ACCAGCGTGGTGAATCGCTATAACCTTATTGTTTTCGCCAAATACAGGACTTCCAGAAGATCCACCTAGAGTGTCAGCATTATGAACATATTCACCGTCTTCTTCTCTGATATTTACAAGTTTACCTTCAGATATTTTCTTTGTAGGTACACAGTCTTGTTCAGTGTAGTAATCACAGTTTTGGTGAATAACATACAGATCGCTATCTACTGCAGCAGCTGCTGCTGACAAGCTTACAAATCCATATTGCGCGCCTGGTGCTCCCTGACATTTAAGAAGTGCAAAGTCTAATTCATCATTGTTTCCAACGAACTCAGAACAATCAAAAACCTGACGTGATTCTTCAGTTGATCCTTCAACAAGATCAAAGGTTGCTGTAACACCCTCAGCATGGGAAGGCTGCTCAATGCAATGATGATTTGTCATGATGATATCTTCAGAAATCAAAAAAGCTGTACAACGAGATTCGGCCCAAGGAAGAACAATCTTAGCAACAGCTTTGGCATTTATTGCTTTAAATGATGATGCTGCAAGTTCTTCAGTTTCTCTCCAACCAATATCACCAATGATTACACTTGATGAAATTGCATTAACCGATTCAGTCATTTCTTTTTTACCGCATGCTATTGATATACATGCTGCAAAAATGATTAAAGAATGTGTCATTAATTTCTTGGCCATTGCTTCTCCTCCATAAGGTCCCACAAAATATGGGTAAGCCCTCTAAAGCTTGGACATAATGGCAATATTCGTAATCTTTGACTTGTCATAAAGTCTGATAAAAACTTTCAAGTTTACCTGCTGAACACCAACCTTTTTTCAAGTATTTATGATACCCTGTCAGTTGAAATGAAAGATTTGGAGAGAATTTGAGCACTATCGTCGGACTTTTAACAACTCTTGATTGGATCATCTTTACGCTAATCCTCTTAATTACCGTCATGAGTGTTGTCTTTGGTCATCTTAATAAGAAAGCTATTGGTACCAATCAAAATGAAGGTGTGCTTGAAATTCTTCTTATGGGCAGACAGTTAACCCTTCCTCTTTTTATCGCGACACTTGTTGCGACCTGGTACGGTGGAATTTTTGGTGTCACTCAAATTGCTTTTGAAAAAGGTATTTATAATTTCATCACTCAAGGGATTTTTTGGTACATCACCTACATCATCTTTGCTCTTTTTTTAGTCGATAAGGTACGTGCGCAAAAATCACTAACAATGCCTGAACTTCTAGGCTCTATGTTCGGACCAAGAGCAGCAAAAGTTGGTGCAATCTTCAATCTTTTTAATGTCATCCCTGTAGCCTACATCATTAGTGTCGGAATCATTGTTAGCTCCTTCACTACTTGGCCTTTACCTATTTCAATGGCCATTGGAACACTAACTGTCATTCTTTACTCCTCCTGGGGAGGCTTTAGGGCCGTAGTCTTTTCTGATCTCATTCAGTTTTTTGTAATGTGCTCTGCAGTTTTGTTGGTCATTATTTTTAGCTTTCAAAGCTTTGGAGGACTTGAGTATCTTACGAGTAATTTACCGAGTCATTACTTTCATCCCACCGCTGATGTTGGTTTAGCACAAACGCTGGTATGGGGATTTATTGCCCTTTCAACTTTGGTTGATCCAAACTTTTACCAACGTTGTTTTGCTGCAACCACTTCAAAAGTAGCAAAGAAAGGTATTTTATTTTCGACTCTCATCTGGATTGCCTTTGATCTCTGTACAACCTTTGGAGCCATGTATGCCCGAGCGGCTATGCCTGAGGCTGAGTCAAGCAGCGCTTATGTAACATATGCACTAGAAATTCTTCCAAGTGGATTTCGTGGTTTTTTTCTTGCGGGTATTTTAGCAACAGTACTTTCAACTCTTGATTCATATTTATTTTTAGCATCAACCACAATCCATCATGATCTTATTAACTCTAAAAAGTTCTCGCCAAAGTTCTCACATATTATTTCGTTAATCTTTGTCTCAATTGTTGGCTGGTGCTTGGCGATGGCTTTTGATGGAAATATTAAAAGTGCCTGGAAAACACTTGGCAGCTATTCTGCCTCATGTTTATTGGTGCCGGTTATGTTTGGTTACGCCAGACCAGGTAAAATATCTGAAAATAGATTTCTTTTAGCCTGTATAGCTGGAGTTATCTCGACTACTGTTTGGAAACTAATGCCGCTTAGCAGCTATTGGCTAGATATAGATGCCCTTTATGTTGGGATGATATCAACTAGTTTAATACTCATTTTTCCTTCGAAATTTACAAAATAACGCCTTGCTCTCTGTAGCTAGGTTGGCCCATCTAGACTACTCTATTGTCGAAAACTTCTAACATGAAACCAAGGATTACGCGTGAGTATTGATCGCGAAACAAAACGCCAAATGGCGCTAGACTACCACTCTCAAGGTCGACCAGGAAAAATGGAAGTTATTCCTACAAAGTCATCTATTACTTCAGGGGATCTTTCTTTAGCTTATTCACCAGGTGTTGCAGAGCCTTGCCTTGATATCGCTAAAAACCCTGACGATGCTTATAAGTACACGGCCAAAGGTAATCTTGTTGGCGTCGTCTCTAACGGCTCAGCTGTCCTTGGTCTTGGAAATATTGGAGCCCTAGCAGGCAAGCCTGTTATGGAAGGTAAAGGCATGCTCTTTAAAAAGTTTGCCGACATCGATGTTTTCGATATTGAACTTAACGCTGATTCTGTTGAAGAGATGGTTAGTATCGTAGCTGCCATGGAACCTACATTTGGTGGAATTAATCTTGAAGATATCAAAGCTCCTGAGTGTTTTGAAATTGAAGCTCAGCTGATTGAAAAGATGAATATTCCTGTTTTTCATGATGACCAACATTGAACAGCTATTATTGCTGCTGCTGGATTTCAAAATGCAATCGAAATTACAAAGAAAAAAATTGAAAACATGGTTTGTGTTTTTAGTGGTGCCGGTGCAGCCGCAATTGCTTGTGCCAAAATTTTTCTTGATATGGGATTAAAGCCTGAAAACCTGATTCTTACCGATTCAAAAGGTGTGATCTATAAGGGTCGTACTGATGGAATGAATAAGTATAAAGAACAGTTCGCTATTGATACTGATAAGAGAACTTTGTCGGATGCGATGAAAAATGCTGATGCATTTGTTGGCTGGCAAAAAGCCCAATCATCTTTGCCATGGCTAACCCTGAGCCTGAGATTACTCCTGAAGAAGTCGCTGAGGTTAGAAGTGACGCTATTGTAGCAACAGGAAGATCTGACTATCCAAACCAAGTTAATAACGTTTTAGGCTTTCCTTTTATTTTCAGAGGTGCTCTTGATGTGAGAGCGACAAAAATTAATGCTGAAATGAAACTTGCAGCCGTTAAGGCAATTGCCGACTTGGCAAAAGAAGAAGTTCCTGATGAAGTGAGAATGGCTTACGGTAACCAAGACTTTACCTTTGGCCCTGAATATATAATTCCAAAACCATTTGATTCAAGAGCACTAACGCGAATTGCCCCGGCCGTTGCAAAAGCAGCGATGGAAAGTGGCGTTGCAAGATTACAGATTGATAATCTCGCCGAGTACGCTTCTAACTTAGCGAACAGACTAAATACATCTGGCTCTTTCATTAAGAGACTACGTGATCGCCACGCGGCTCATATTGAAAAAAATAAAAAGAAAACAAAACTTGTTTTCGCTGAAGGGACTAACTCAAGAGTTCTTCAAGCTGTAAGCCAACTTTTAGCTGAAGATAGGATTGAAGCTATACTTTTGGGTAGCCCTAAAAAGATCCATGCAAAAATGGAGAAAGTGGGAACTCCTCACTTAAAAGATTTAGTAGAAATTATTAACCCTACTAAGCATCCAAAATTTGAAGACTTCTGCAAAAAGTTCTCAAAAGATCGTGAGCGCAGAGGTGTCACCTTTAACCACGCTGAAGATTTAATGAGTCACGAAAATTACTTTGGCTCTATGCTGGTAAAAACTGGGGAGGCTGATGCCTTTATCGCAGGGCCTACTCTTAGTTACCCAAGTTGTCTTGTGCCAGTAATGAACGTAGTTGGTACAAGAGACAAAAGAAAAGCCGCTGGTATCTTCGCTTTAAGTTTTAAAGATAGAGTTCTTTTCTTAGCTGACTGTACCGCCCAGCTAGACCCTACAGCTGAGGATCTTTCAGAAATCGCGATCTCTACTGCTGAGTTATACAGAAGCTTAATGAAAAGAGAGCCTAGAGTAGCTTTCCTAAGTTATTCAACCTATGGCTCTAACCGTCACCCAAATGCTTCAAAAGTTCAAAAAGCTGTAGCGTTAACTAAAGAGCGTCAACCTGAGCTTAAATGCGATGGTGAGTTGCAAGCTGATGTTGCTGTTAACAAAGGAATTCTAGATAAGCTTTTCCCATTCAACGACCTTGATGGCCCAAGCGATATTCTAATCTTCCCAGAATTAAACTCTGCTAACATTAGTTACAAACTTCTCTCCCAGCTTTCAGATGCTAGTGCCATTGGGCCAATCCTTGTGCCGATGAAACAAACCGTAAATATTATTCAAAGAACGGCTCCAGTTTCTGAAATTGTAAATATGTGTATCCTTACGGCACTTCTGCACGAAGAACGTAAAACGAATAAATAGAGGTTAGCCCCATGACGAAGAATATTATCAAGACTGATCTAGCTCCTGCCGCCGTTGGTACTTACTCTCAAGGCGTTGAGCTTAATGGAACTTTTTATTTCTCAGGACAAATTGGATTAGATCCAAAGACAGGAGTTCTAGCTGAAGGGTTTGGAGCTCAACTTAGGCAAACTCTTTCTAATATCGACGGATTGTTAAAGTCTCAAGATTTAAAAAGAACGAATATTGTTAAAACTTCAATTTTCTTAACTGACCTAGGAAACTTCTCACAAGTTAACGAAGCCTACGTAGCATTCTTTGAAGAGCCTTATCCTGCTCGTAGCTGTATCCAAGCATCAGCACTTCCGAAAGGAGCTGTGATCGAAATTGAAGTCATAGCAGCTCGCTAAGAAATGTTATTTCGCAGTAAATATATGTTTGAGTCTCGCTCAACAAAAGCCAGAAGGGCTTTATTTAATATTGCTGCGTTTTTTATTTTATCCTCTCTAGCTTATGGAATTCTTTGTTTAGCACTGGTTACGATTGCCAGACAATCAACAAGACAAGCTGACTTAGCATTTTTTCAAAAGCATCCCGACTTGATTGTTGTCTACACTGGAGATCAAGGACGAATTCCTTACGCTATCCAAAAAGCACGAGCTTTTAGACAGTCACAAATTTTTATATCGGGTGTTTATAAGTCTAACTCGGTCAATAGTCTTGTTTCACCATTAACAGCACAAGATATTGATATTAATCTTCTAGAAATTGATTATCAGGCTCGAAACACTGTTGAAAATGTTATGGCGACTTACAAGCACTTAAGGCATAACTTTGCGCTGAAAAAAATTCTTATCGTCTCTCATGATTATCATATAGCCAGAATTCAAAAAATTGTTGAAAGCCTTAGGCGCGAAGAAGACAAGACAGAGTTTTATTACTCTGGCGTTGAGACTGACTTTACGAAATATCGAAATATGAAAATCCTCATGACAGAGGCATTTAAATACACCAGGACATGGTTGTTCTTGATGCTTTGGGATACTGATATGGATCGAATCGGGGTTATGTCCGACTAACCGAAATCACTTCTTCTAAAGCTTCAATCGTACTGATAGTTTTAACCAGTTCGCTATAGTCCTTTACTTCAACCTCAAAAACAAAGCTTCCTTTTCGATCAGGCATACTCTTAGCGAGAGCTGAACGAATATTAACACCAGTGGCGTTAATTACTTTTGAGATTGTCGATAAAATACCAGGCTTATCATGAGTCACAACACGAATATTAACCGGATGTTTAAAGCTAAAGTCAGGGTTCCACTCAACGCGAATAACACGACCAATATCACCTGCATCAACTCTAGTGCATTCAGATGTATGAACTGTAATTCCTCTACCGCGAGTAATATAGCCAACAATTGGATCCCCAGGAATTGGGTTACAACAGCGAGCCATCCGCGCCATAAGATCATCCATACCATCAACGATAACGGCATTATCTTTACTGGCTCTACGACGAACTTCGCCCGTTAACTTTTTAGAATATTCATCGGCCTTGGTTAGACTCTCATTATATTCAGTGTCTTCTTTATTACCCTTGTGAAGAGATGGAAGCCTTGCTAAAAGTTCTTTAACTTGTAGTTTGCCGCTACCAATATTTACATAGAGATCTTCTTCATTAGGAGCCGAACCCGTATTAATGAGTTCTTCAAAGTCACCATTTTTCTTAATACTTTTGATCGAACTACCAAAGACTCTAAGTGCTTTTTCAAGAATATCAAGACCAGTTTCTCTATCTTGTTCTCTCTCAATTTTCATCAAGTAAGCTTTAATCTTACTTCTTGCACGCGAGCTTTTAGCAATATTAAGCCAGTCTTTTGTTGGATTTTGGTTTTTACTACTAAGAATCTCTACCGTATCACCACTCTTAAGAGTGTATTTTAGCTGAACGATTCGACCAT
Organism: uncultured Bdellovibrionales bacterium; assembly: GCA_963976925.1. Lineage (GTDB taxonomy): Bacteria > Bdellovibrionota > Bacteriovoracia > Bacteriovoracales > Bacteriovoracaceae > UBA4207. Next base: position 5,820 of record CAXBMT010000056.1, on the reverse strand, counting down.
TAACTTTTGCACCAACGCAGTGATGTCCAACGTCGGAGTGAATTGCGTAAGCAAAGTCGAGAGGAGTAGCACCGTAACGAAGTTCTCTGACATCGCCCTTAGGCGTGAAAACAAATACACCACCAATATCAAGATCATTTTTTACAACGTTCATGAATTCATAGCTATTCTCTGTACTCTTATTAAACTCAAGAAGCTCCTGAACCCAATCAAGCTTCGCCTTACCTGCAGCAAGTCCTTCTTTATACTTCCAGTGAGCAGCAACACCTGTCTCGGCCACGTCATCCATCTCATTCGTACGGATTTGAATTTCAATGCGTTCTGCTTTTGGTCCAATGACAGTGGTGTGTAATGATTGATAGCCGTTCACTTTTGGAATAGCGATATAATCTTTAAAGCGTCCAGGTATAGGCTTAAATGAGCTGTGAACAATACCGAGTGCCTTATAACATTCTGTAATATTAGGAACAATTAATCTAAAAGCAAGTACGTCTTGAACTTGGTCGAAATCAACCCCACGTGCCGTCATTTTCTTATAGATACTATAAAAATGTTTTGGACGGCCCTTGATCTCGGCCTTAACGGCGTACTCTAAGAGCCTATCTTGAATAACGCCGATGGTGTCTCTTATATAGGTGTCGCGATCACCTTTTTTCATCGCCACTTTTTCAGCAAGGCGATAATAAATTTCTGGATGTAAAAATCTTAGGCAAAGATCTTCAAGCTCACTCTTAACAGAGTTGATACCAAGGCGACTAGCTAGTGGGACGTAGATATCAAGTGTCTCTTGGGCAATCTTTCGTTGTTTTTCTTCAGAGACATACTGAAGAGTACGCATATTGTGCATTCTATCTGCAAGCTTAACAATAATTACTCGAAGGTCCTTGGCCATTGCCACGACCATCTTTCTAAAGTTTTCAGCCTGACTTTCTTCTTTAGTTTTAAATTTAATCTTACTAATTTTCGTCAAACCGACAACGATTTGAGCAACATTCGTATTAAACTCTTTTTCTAATTCTTCTGGAACAACATCACAGTCTTCGACCACATCATGAAGAAAGCCAGCAATAATTGAATCCATATCAAGTCTAAGCTTGATAAGAGTAACAGCGACATTACAAGGGTGAATAAAGTAATCTTCACCGGAGCTACGTTTTTGTCCTGAGTGTGCTTTTTCCGCAAACTTATAAGCTCGCTTAAGCATATCAAAGTCTGCCTCAGGAAAATATCCACGCACTCTTCTTTCGATCTCTTCGTAAGAAAGCTCTCGTTCATGGGAAAAATCGAGACGATTATACATTCAAACCCTTTTTAACTTTCTAATATGGAGCTTATAACTTGCTTCAATTTCACATAAGCACTTTCTATATCATCATTAACGACTCTGAAGTCATAGTCATGTTCTCTTAATAATTCTTTTTTTGCATTTGATATTCTTAAATTAATGACATCTTCAGCTTCAGTGCCACGACCTCTCAAACGGTTTTCAAGCTCAGCAATTGAGGGAGGTGCGATAAAGATCGCATTGGCTTTAGAACCAAACGCCTCTTTCATCTTATCAACTCCTTGAACATCTAGATCAAAGAGTAAATCCTTTCCAGAAGCGAGACGGCCTTCTACGAATCTTTTCGAGGTTCCGTAAAAGTTACCATGAACTTCTGCCCACTCTAAAAACTCTCCTCGATCACGCATGGAAATAAAGTCACTGCGATCAACAAAGAAATAGGCTTCGCCGTGTCTCTCGCCTTTACGCTTTGGTCTCGTTGTCGTTGAAACACTCTCTTCTAAACTTGGAAAGTCTTTCTTCAATCTTTTAATAAGCGTAGACTTACCTGAGCCCGATGGAGCAACGACAACAATTAGCTTTCCATTTTTATTCAAGGTTAAGTCCTTGCTCTCTAATTTTTTCTAACTGTAGTTTCATTTGAACTACCGCTTGAGAGATTTGTTCAATCGATGATTTTGAACCGATAGTATTAGTCTCACGTCCAAGTTCTTGAACAAGAAAGTCTATCTGACGACCAGCTTCGCCACCAGTACTCATTAATGATTCAAACTTTTCAGCGTGAGCCTTAACTCTATTAATTTCTTCATGAACATCCATTTTCTCTAAATAATAAATGACTTCCTGAAGATAGCGAGGCTCATCAATCGATATTTCTTTTGAAAGTTCTAAGATTTTTTTCTTAAGTCTTTCTTCAATAATTGATTTGAAATCATCAGCTTTCTTTTCGATGATATCAAACTGAGAAAGGTACTCACCTAAGTGATTAGCCATAATTTTAGTTAGCTTAGCACCTTCTTGATTTCTAGACTTTTCAAGTTCTCTAATGGCTACTTCAAACGCTTGACTAAGAAGTTTAGGCAACTCTGGATCAGCTTCAAGATCTTGATCTTTTAAAAATTCATTTCTTAGAAATGCTGTTGGATCGACCTTAATCTGATCTTTTGAAAGTGAATCAACAGAGATAATTTTCTTAATAAACTGATCAACTTTTTGAGTGTCGATATCATCAAACTTTGATTTACCTTCAGCTCTTTTTAAGTGAATTGTGATATCAAAGCTGCCACGCCTAAAGTTATCACCTATCTTTTGTCTTAATTCTTGCTCAAGTGAATTGAATGAACTTGGCATTCTAAAACGAATATCTTTATAGCGATGATTAACCGATTTTATTTCAACAACAAGATGAAAGTCGTCATTTCCAGACTCACCTCTTCCAAAACCTGTCATCGACTGTAGTGTTGTCACTTGATTACTTATCCTTCCAGATCAGAGTTTGATTACCGATCTCTCTAAACTTTTCATATCTTTTCTTTTTAAGAAGGTCGGGTTTCTTATTTGTAAGACTCTTAAGCTCTTTTAAAATAGATTTTTTAACAATGTCTGCTGATTGATTCCAGTCACGATGAGCTCCACCTGCTGGCTCAGGGATAATTGAATCGATAACATTTAATTCGAGAGCTTTATTAGGGCCAAGCTGCAAACCGTTAGCTGCAGTCTCGGCCATCTTTGGATCGGCCCATAAAATTGAAGCACATGATTCAGGCGAAATCACAGAGTAAACAGAATACTCCATCATCAAAACTTTATCAGCTACAGCAATACCAAGGGCTCCACCTGATCCGCCTTCGCCTATAACGACAGCAACAATTGGAGTATCGATATCAAACATTTCAGCTAAGTTTTCTGCAATAGCGGAGGCTTGACCTCTTTCTTCAGCGCCAATTCCAGGGTAAGCACCCGGAGTATCAACTAAAGCCACAACAGGGATATTAAAGCGGCTAGCCATTTTCATAACTCTTAAGGCTTTTCTATAACCTTCAGGTCTTGGCATTCCAAAGTTATGAGTAACTTTTTCTTTTGTTTTACGACCTTTTTCAATTCCAACAATAGCGACCTTTTGATTATCAAGGTAACCAAAGCCTGCAACCATTGATCGATCATCAGCAAAGTGACGATCTCCAGCAATATCATGAAAGTCATCAACCATGAGCTTTACATAATCAATTGTATGTGGACGATTTGGATGACGTGATAACTGGACTCGTTCCCACGAACTAAGGTTCCCGTAAATTTCTTTTATCAAGAGAGATACTTTTTTTTGCAAAGCTTTAATCTCTGAGCTGATATCAACTTCAGGTCTTAAGCTAGCTTGTTTAAGTTCTTCAATTTGATTTTCTAAATCTCTTACAGGTCTTTCAAAATCTAATGTAAATGTGTTGCTGAGATCACTCATACACACCCCCGAAATAACACTAGGAATATTGAAAAAATCACTATCCCATCGCTATCGATTATAATCCGCTAACTCTAGTCAAAAAGGTGCACTCTCTCAAGCCTAACGCACCTCGCATACAGCGAATTTAACCTATCTTTTGTTATTTATTTTGATTAATCGACTATCCAGCCCTGAACAAGACCACCTGCAAAGAATACCTTATGAACTTTGCCCTTTTCCCTAAAAGACCAGCGCTCATTTTGCATTCTTGGATCACCAGCATAATCGACATTTTGAGGTTCACCCCAAGTCTGAACAACGTCTTGCTTATTCATCCCAAGCTGAATTGCTCTTTCCTCAAAGCGACTCTGATAAAAGGTTTTCAACGAAAGATTATCTACTGCTTTATAATTTGAAAGGTACGCATAGGGCTGAACCGTTTTATCAGTACCACCAGCATTTTTAAGTCGTACATATTCCGTTTTTTCCCTCTCAGAAAGACCTAGGTAATAGATTTTTTCAGAGTCTGTGGATAAAACGGATCTATCTCTTTGGTACTTAAGATAGGTCTCTTCATCAAGTGCACTAATTTTAGTTCTAAGTTCCGCATCAATTGATTTTTCAAGATCAGTTTGAGCTTTCTCATATTGACTTGCCGGAGTTCTACTACGAATCTCATCGCTCGAACGATAGACTTGCCCACTATCACCAGCAACGGTTTGAAAATCGCGACCAGCAACCCAAACTCCGTCTGACTCCCTATCCATCTCATCTAAGAAGGATCTTCCAGTCAGCATATTCGCACAACTAGCTGAAATCACTAAAACAATTAATAAATTCAAGTACTTAATCACGGTAAATCCCCTAATTGGCCCATTCACTCTCAGATCTTTATCGACTTGTTTTAAAAAATCATTCGATTGTGACGCTTAACTGAGCCTCGGATGAAAGTTTTGCCTTAATTATGGGCTATAATTGACCAAGAGCATCAGAATTGACTCAATTTCGTCGGGCTAATTACCGATAAAGATGCTGTGAGGACGACGTGAAAAAGTGGGAAAACTTAGAAGGCAAGATTAACGAGAAACTTGAAAATACTTTTTCAAGCTGCACTAGCGCGCTTAAAAACGTAACTCCAGACAAAATCAAAGAGCTGTCAAAGCAAGCTGGCCAATCAATAGCAGAATCAAAAAGTAAAATCGTTCATGCGCCAGCAAATCTTAGTGAAAAGGTTTCTGCTTTAAAATCCAATGCCGCTGATCAAGCTGCAAGCCTTAGAGTTGATTTAAATAAAAACTTAGAAAATAGTAAGAATGGAAAGTGGAGTCGCTTTGGAGTAGCAGCAAGTCTAATCGCAGTTTGTGAATGGGCGTTAATGCCTGTTTATAAAAAGCTCGCTTTATACTTTTCGACTGTATCTCCAGGAGCTCTAGCTTCAAGTATAATTCTTGTCACTGTGGGCAGTATTGCTGGAATCGGTGTTTATAATAACTCCAATAAAATCGTACAAGAAGCAGGGATAGTAGAGAGAGCACCGGCTGCCATTGAAAGACCGAAAGAAATTAGGCCTAGATACTATAAGAGAAATGAAAAAGAACTATTAGTTTCTAATGTCATTGTTCCCTCTTATATCGAGGGGAAGTCCGCTCTTCGAAAACTTCAAATCGATTTTACAATCATTTCATCTAATCGTTATATCAGAGAGTATTTTTTTGATAACACCTATCTTTTAGAAGATGTTTTAAACTCTAAAATCGAACCGATTATCCCAGGCTTCCCTTTAAGTGATGAAGGTAAGCTCATTTTAAAAGAGAAGATTAAGGCTGAACTCAATCAGTTAATTCACAAGATGAAAATAAAAGGTAAGGTTGATCAGATATATATTTCATCCATCTTGGCCGCTTGATTCAACCTCTTTAAAGTATTTACTGAAATCCCTAAAATTTTTGCAGCACTAGAAAGGTTGTTATCGCACCTAGATATCGCAATTTGAGCATAAGCTTTTTTAAGCTGTCTAAAAGTCATTAAACTTTGATCAATCTGTATTAACTGAGACGAATCCCCCATTAGTAATTGCTCATCGAATTCATCCCAACGA
>CAXBMT010000055.1:0-12496 GCA_963976925.1 uncultured Bdellovibrionales bacterium | reverse complement strand
GTAAAAAAATTACGTGTTATGACCGGTGCTGGAATGATGGCCTGTAAAGAGGCTCTTAGTACAACATCAGGTAACATTGATGAAGCTGTAGATTATCTACGTAAAAAAGGTCTTGCGGCTGCTGAGAAAAAGCAGGGCCGTGTTGCTGCTGAAGGTGCTGTTGTTTCTTTGGTTAACGGAAGTAAAGCTGTAGTTGTTGAAGTAAACAGCGAAACTGACTTCGTTTCTAAAGGCGATGACTTTCAAAACTTTGCAAAAAGTGTTGCAACTTGGGCGCTTGAAAATAGCCCAAGTGACATCAATGTTCTTAAAGATGCAAAAGCAACTGCGGTTAACGAACTTACACTTAAGTGTGGTGAGAAAATCGATATTCGTCGTTACGAATCAGTTGAACTTTCTAATCCAGGTCTAATTGGTGAATATAACCATGGTGGCAAAATTGGTGTTCTAGTTATGCTAGAAACAGCAGCAACTGGTGCAGAGATTCAAGAACTAGCAAAAGATCTTGCAATGCACGTTGCAGCTGCTGATCCAAAGTTCTTGTCTGCTAATGATATTGATGAAGATTTCAAAAAGCGTGAAGCTGACGTTTATGCTGGTCAATTAAAAGAACAGGGTAAGCCAGAAAACATGATCGCTAAAATTGTTGAAGGTAAACTTAACAAGCTAGCTCAAGACGTATGTCTTCTAGAGCAAAAGTTTGTTAAAGATCCAGATACAACTGTCGGAAAGCTAGTTGCAGCTAAAGCTAAGGCTCTTGGCTCTGACGTAAAAGTTCTTGGATTTAAGAAATTAAATCTTGGTGAAGGTATCGAGAAAAAAGAAGATAACCTAGCCGATGAAGTTGCGAAAATGACAGGTCTAAAAAACTAAGAAAAAAATTTTAGTTTTACAAAGGGGACTTAACAGTCCCCTTTTTTTTACGGGAGTTACCCGGTGAAATTCAAACGTGTATTATTAAAACTTTCTGGCGAAGCTCTCTCTGGTAAACAGGGATATGGCATTGAACCAGAAACTATTAGTCTGTTTACTGACGAAGTTAAAGCGCTTTGGGAAATGGGTGTTGAAGTTGCCGTAGTTATCGGTGGTGGAAATATTCACAGAGGAGTAGCTGGAGCGACGAAAGGAATGGATCGAACAGCATCAGACCATATGGGCATGCTGGCAACGATTATCAATGCATTAGCCTTGCAAGATGGCCTTGAGAGAAAAGGTGTCTACACAAGAGTTCTAAGTGCAATTGATATGCAAGAAATTGCAGAACCATATATTCGCCGTCGTGCAATTCGCCACCTAGAAAAAAAGCGTGTCATTATCTTTGCTGCTGGTACTGGAAATCCTTATTTCACCACAGATACTGCAGCAGCTCTTAGAGCAAATGAAATTGATGCTGACGTAATCATTAAAGCGACAAAAGTCGATGGTGTTTACGATAAAGACCCAATGGAATTCAAAGATGCCGTTCGCTACAATGAACTGACATATATGGATGCTCTAAATCAAGGGCTTAAAGTTCTTGATTCAACGGCTTTAACGCTATGTATGGATAATGACATCAATATTATTGTGCTTAATGTTTTTGAAAAAGGTAATATTGCAAAATGTGTTTTAGGCGAACAAACAGGCACACTTGTAACAAAATAGATTTAAAGAAGGGTTGATCATGATTGACGTCATTAAAAAAGAACTCGAAGCCTCTATGGCAAAAGCTTTAGAATCTCTAAAATATCAATTAACAAAAATTAGAACAGGTCGCGCGTCTGCAAGTGTTCTTGATGGCGTGAATGTTGATTATTACGGAACTCCAACAGCTGTTAAGCAAGTTGGCCAGATCAGTACACCTGAAGCACGCCTTCTTCAGATTCAGCCATTTGATAAGTCGTTGATTGCAGTAATTGAAAAAGCAATTCTTGGTGCAAATCTTGGTTTAACTCCATCAAATGATGGCAACTTGATCCGTATTCCTTTTCCGGCCCTTACTGAAGATCGTCGTAAGGAGCAGGTTAGAGAAATTAAAAAATTCGGTGAGGAAGCAAAGATTGCTATCAGAAATGCTCGTCGCGATCAAAACGAAGTTGTAAAGAAAGCGGAAAAAGATAAAGAAGTTTCTGAAGACGACTCAAAAAAGTATCAAACTGAAATTCAAACAGTTACAGATAAGTTTGTTAAAGACGTTGATAAAGTTATCGAAGCCAAAGAAAAAGAGCTTTTAACGGTTTAATATGCAAGATACCTCAAAGCATATTCCCAATGTTCCACAGCATGTTGCTATCATTATGGATGGTAATGGTCGCTGGGCGAACGCGCGATCTCATTCAAGAGTTTGGGGCCATGTTAGAGGTTCGAGAGTCGTTAGTAGAATTGTTGAAGAAGCAGATGATTTAGGAGTGAAAGCTCTTACTCTTTATGCTTTTTCTACAGAGAATTGGTGTCGTCCAAAAAACGAAATATCAACTCTCTTTGTTCTCTTGAAAAAGTTTTTAAAAGTTGAAAGAAATCGTATTATTCAAAATGACATCAAGTTTAGAGTTGTAGGGGACACATCAGGTCTTCCCGTCGATACTCTGAAGTTAATTCATGATTTACAAGATCAAACGAGAAATAGCGAAGGTTTAAAGCTTACCTTTGCTTTTGGCTATGGTGCTAGAAAAGAGATTGTAGATTCTATCAATACATATATTAAGCAAAATCCTGGCAAGTTGATTACTGAAGAAGACTTAGCTCAAAACTTTTATGCTCCTGATCTTGGAGATGTTGATCTTCTTATCAGAACAGGTGGCGATCAAAGAATTTCTAATTTTCTTTTATGGCAATCAGCATACGCCGAATTATTTTTCACTCAAACAAAATGGCCTGACTTTAAACCCTCTGAGTTTAAGGCAATTCTCACTGATGTCTCTAAAAGAGAGCGTAGATTTGGTGGTGTCAGTGCTGGGATATGCTTAGATCAATCTAAAAAAGATGCATCTATTAATCGCGAGTCCTTAGTTGGAAACGCTCATGTCTAATACAACTCAACGAATCTTATCTGCTCTTGTTTTAGCAATTGTCGTGACAACTTGCTTTTTGATGGGGGCTCACTACTTATCAGGATTCATCATCGTAGCTGCAGTTATTGCAACAGATGAAATACAGACTAACTTTTTGAAGTTTAACAGAACGAGTCCGTTATATGGTTTAAGTATGGCCTTAGTACTTTTACCAACAGTTTACTTTGCTTACTTTGAGACAGGTCCAGACCTTTTAAAAGTTGCAGTGAATGCAGGAGTTTTACTTAATATATTACTCTTAGTTTATTTATTTTATACTGATATGAAATCAAACTTTCTTAAAACGTTGTTTGAGAAAATGCCGCTATCAGCTTCCTTGATGATTTTGCTTCCATGTTTATCGCTAATTTATTTACAGCGATCTAGCCAATGGCAGGAAATAATCATCGTATTATTATTTGTGAACTTTGGCATGGATTCAGCTGCTTGGTTCTTTGGTAAAAACTTCGGTAAACATAAATTATGGCCAAAAGTTAGTCCTAAAAAGACGATTGAAGGTCTTGTTGGTGGAGTTATCAGTACTGGAGTAATGGGCAGTATTTTGTGGCAGTTATTCTTTAGTGAAAGAAGCCTTCCTCTTTTCGCAGTGTTCTGTTTACTTGGCTTAATTGCTCAAGTTGGTGATCTTGTTCAATCAAAAATAAAGCGGCAATTTGAGATAAAAGATAGCTCTTCTTTGATCCCTGGGCATGGTGGGGTGTATGATAGAATAGACAGCCTCCTATTCTTAGCGCCATTTTATGCAACTGCGCTAGATATGCATTGGGGCAGATTCTAGGGACACGCACATGTTTGAAAAGATTCTCATTTTTGTTCTATTTTTAGGCCCACTCGTTTTCTTTCACGAATTAGGACATTTCCTTTTTGCTAGATTGTTTGGCGTCAGAGTTGAGGTCTTTTCAATTGGATTTGGTCCAAAATTATTAAAATGGAAATGGGGTGATACCCAATATGCACTTTCACTAATTCCTCTTGGTGGTTACGTGAAAATGTTTGGTGATGATCCGCTAAATAAAGACGACGTACCGGAAGCTGAAAGAAAGTTTAGTTTCACACATAAAGGTAAGTGGGCAAGATTTTGGATCGTCATGGGCGGACCTCTTGCTAACTTTATTATGGCTTTTGTGATTTTCTTTTTTCTACTTGCTGGTGGAGAAAAAGTTACACAAATTAAAATGGGACGCCTAAAGACAGAGTCTATTCTTTATCAAAAAGGATTAAGAACAGGTGATGTTGTAACTAAGGTTAATGGCACATCTGTTTCTGGACCGTCAGATATTGCACTTGAGGGTGGTGAAGGTATTCAGTCGATCACTGTTTTAAGAGGTGATCAAAATGTTAGCGTTGAATTAGGCTTAGGTGGACAAGAGTTTTTTGAAGAATATGCTCTGTACCCTCCATTTTTTAGAAAACCTATACTTATTGATAACCAAGGTGAAACTTGGGGCTTAATGCTGTCTAGCGGAGCTCCTGATCTAGCGATGTCATTAGATGATATGGAGGCATTTTTACCGGCTGACTTATCCTTGTTCAGGTTAGAAAAGAGCGATGGTGAATACGTTGTAGCTGAACAACTTGAACCCAAGCCAATCGGTAACTTTAATAGCTTAAGCGAAGTGTTTACTCTCTCATATAGAGCGATTGATCTTGCTGTCGATAAAACCGCTCCGGATTCTGCTGCTGAAAAAGCTGGCATTGTATCGGGAGATGTTATTACCTCACTAAATAATAATGAAGTTTATGCTTTTGAAGACTTAAAAAGAACTCTTCAAGACTCAAAGGAAGAAGTTGCTAGCGTCAGCCTTTGGCGAAATGGTGAAACTATAAGTGTTGAACTTAAACCTGAGGTTCAAGATATTGAAGGCGTAAAGCAAAAGCTAATTGGTGTTTATAGTGCAGGTGAGTACGTTGCACCTACATATACAACAAGCCAGCCTAAAGGAATTTTTGAATCTATTACTGGCTCAGCTGTTAGGACATGGGATTCAATCGTTAAGACGGTTGAGGGTTTCGGCATGCTTCTATCTGGTCAAGTTTCTTTGAAAAGTATCGGCGGACCACTTGCGATTGGAAAAGTTGCCCATGATTCGTTTAAGACAAGCCTTACTTATTTCTTCCAATTGATGGCCTTGATCTCTGTAAATCTTGGTGTAATCAATCTTTTTCCTATTCCTGTGCTTGATGGTGGCCATATTCTCTTTATTTTTATTGAGATTCTTAATCGTGGACCACTCTCTAGAAGAAAAATGGAAATTGCTCAGCAGTTAGGTTTATCTGTGCTGTTAATGTTAATGATTGGCGCCATCTTTAACGACTTTTCTCGACTCTTTTAAAAATGCACCTATACTTAGATACTTCACATTTTCTTAGTATAGGTCTTTTAAATACAGAGCTTGAATGGATTCACTTTGATCATGATCAAAAGCTTCAACATTCGGCAGATATTCATGCCAAGATTTATCAAATATTAGAAAGTAATAATGCTGAAGCATTGAATCTTAGTTCCGTTATAATTTGCAATGGTCCAGGCTCATATACAGGAATCAGACTAGGTGAAGGCATAGCTCAGTTGTTTGAGTTAAGCCAAGTTCCAGTTTACTCATTTCATCAATATGAAATTCCTAAAATATTGGGTTATCAAATTGGTCACTGGGTATGCCACGCCTTTAAAAAAGAGGTCTTCAACTACATCTGGAAAAATGAAGAAGTACAAGATTCACTAGTTACTGCCAGTGACTGGGCTTCACAAAGTGAACACGTCTTTTCTCATCAGCCAGAGGGGCCTTGGCAATCTAGTGACTTTCTCTTAACGACCGAGTTGGTACAAAAACAGCCTAAGCAAATCTTTGAATATATAATAGGTAATAAAATTCGAAGAGAGTCTTATTATTTCAGACCTTTAGATAAAGAATTTAAGCGTAGCGTTGTGTGACAAGGGCTTAAGAGCTTGCTAACATTTTAATATGATTCCCAATTACTTAGATAAATCATTTCATGTTTCGATGGGGATCTCTCTCATAGTGTTTGCCCTTGCAGGTGTTCCATGGATTTTTCTACCATTAGCACTTTTTTATATTGTTACACTCGTCGTCTTTAGACGAAAGCATAGTCCATATAAAGACAACGTCATCAATCGTAACGACGATATGATATATGCACCGGCCAATGGACGAGTTATTTCTGTTCGTCGCTCTGTTAATCACGTTGTATTTGGAAAGAATCTTATTGAGATTCAAATGGGAATTCCTTGGTGGAGTGAAGCTGGACTTTATCTTCCGGTTAAATCGGAAATAAAAGACTTTCAATTTAAGGACGGAAAATCATATTTTCGTTTTAACTCCAAACCTCTAGCTGATCAATCAAGTATGACTCTCTCTGGAGTTTCTTTAAGTCTAGAATCGTCTAAAAAACAATTTATTGGATTACAGCTTATAAAATGCGTTCTAGGCCAATGGCCTGAACTTGTCGTTATGCCAGGAGATAAAGGAAAAGAGCGAGCTAATATTGGGTTTTTCCCATTTGGCGGTACGGTTGTTCTGTTTCTTCCGGATAATTATGACATACTAACCAAAGAAAATAATGAAGTGATTGCCGGAGAAACAGTGATCGCCAAAGACATACAAGTGAATTAATGATGGATAAAGTACAAGCAAAAAAACTAGCCTTCTTTTTACCCAACACCTTTACTGCACTCAATATGGGGTGTGGGTTTGCCTCAATCATTTTTGGCATTAATGGTGATATTTATAAAGCTGCTATGGTTTTAATCCTAGGGGCTATCTTTGATTCGGTTGACGGCAGAGTTGCAAGAATGACAGGAACGCAATCCTTATTTGGTGAGCAGTTTGATTCTATCAGCGATGTCGTTTCATTTGGTTTGGCTCCGGCCATGTTGATTTGGAGTCAGTTTCTTAGAGATACTGGTCGAATCGGTTTGCTTGTAGCATTTATTTATCTTCTTTGTGGCGCTCTAAGGCTAGCTCGCTTTAATGCTAATATTGAAAAAGTTAGCTCAAGTTATTTTCAAGGACTGCCAATTCCAGGTGCAGCAATGGCAATCGTTGGTTTTTGCCTTTTATCAATAGAAGTGCCAGAGCTTACTGAAATTAAGATTATAGCTATCATTTATACATTATTTTTTGCGGCATTAATGATTAGCAATATTCCTTTCAACTCTTTTAAAAAATCTGAATGGATTAGAACTCATAGAAAGAGAGCTCTCTTTTTAATGTTCCTTTTAATCGCTCTGACTTTTGTTTATGAAGAGTACATGATTGTCGCGAACATATTAATTTATGTTTTTGGTTCACTTATTTACTTTGTTTTAAACAAAGGAAAGTTTGAAGATATCTTTTTATGGAAGAGTGAAGATGATCAATAAATTTATTCTTATACTTTTGTTCACTTCTAATGCCTATGCTGAAGATGCTGGGCAGATGATTATGGACGTTATTGAAAATAGAGCTGAAATAGAGAACTCCATCAAGAATATTGACGAGGACGAAGATGTTGGAAGCAGCTTTATTCAAGATAGTGTAAAGGGATCAGACGTAACAAGCATTGATGAAGAAGGAGTGAATAATTTTTTCTTATCTCAAGATAACGCTACGATCACAGACCCAACTAAACGTGATGTAGCACTTGATAGAGGTCAAAAAGTTATTGGTGACTCTTCTGTTCCTAGTGATCGATTAATTGAAGCTACAAATAGAGAGATTGTTAAAGAGGTCGTAAATCAAAAGAGTACCGTATTCTCTTTTTATTACATTCGCGATGACTATGAGGTCAAAGACTCTCGTGGGGTCTTTGAGCAAACTTATGTGAATGATCAAAGCGCCGTTAGAGGTGGAAGCTTAATGTTTTCTTTTGAGAAAGCAATTTTAAACTCATGGGTTAATATTCTTTGGGGTGCTAATGCCGGCTTTGGTCTTAGTCAGGGTAACGGACGATTTGTTGATGGAACACGAAGTGATGCTAAGTTTAGTTTATGGACGATACCGGTTGAACTTGGGCTAACGTTAGAGCTTCCGGTTTCAAATTGGTTTACGCTATCAGCAGAAGCTGGACCTTCAGCGATGGGTCTCTATCAAGTTCGTTCTGACTTTGAAAAAGGTGCTAAAGGTAAGCGTCGTCGTCAAGTTGGAACTGGTTACTACGCTGAAGCTAAGTTTAAGTTAAGCCTATCAAATATCTTTTCTGGGACTGGCTTTGATTACTTTAGTGAATATGGCATAAGCAATACATATTTAGATATCATTGCGCGTATGCAAGATTATGGAAACTTTCAGGATGACATCACCATCACAGGACAATCCCTCGGAATCGGATTCACCTTCGACTATCTCTAAAAGATATATTCTTTTAAAGCTTCAGTACGACGGAACTAATTATAATGGTTGGCAAAAGCAACCTGATCTTCCGACGATTCAAGGCGAGCTAACTAAAGCTATTGCTAAGCTTTGTCATGGAGTTGAGCCTTCGATTATTGGCTCTGGGCGAACAGATAGCGGGGTTCATGCACTTTCTCAGTATGCGAAGGTGACACTTCAGTCTGATGTTGAAAATGAAAAGATTATTAGAGCTCTTAATGGAACACTTCCAAGAGATATAAGAATACTTTCTTGCAGGGATGTTCCCTACTCATTTCATCCTGTTAGAGACTCAATAGATAAGACTTATAGATATTATTTTTGTGTCGGGCGAATAGCGCCAGTTTTAGCACGCTTCGTGTATGAGCACCGCTGGGATTTGGACATAGATGCAATGAAAAGTGCCGCTAAAGTTTTTATGGGAAGCCATGACTTTGAATACTTTAGAACACTGGGGACACCAGTTAACTCAACCGTTAGAGAGATTTACCATAGTGAGATTAGGCCTGCTCACGAGCTCGGCTACGATGAGTCTAATCCTATTTGGGTTTATGAGGTCAGAGGCAATGGATTCTTAAAGCAAATGGTACGACTAATGGTGTCGAGTTTATTTGAAGTAGGAAGATCTAAAGCTAGTGAGAGCGATATACAGGAAGTTTTAAGTAAGTCTGTTAAGAAACGACTTGGAGCCGTCGCCCCTGCGCAAGGATTAGTGCTCTATAACGTCGTCTATAACCTCGTTTAAATTGACTTTTGCTGCGTTGATAGCTACTTTTAGCCATCAGTTTTGACTTATTGCGCAACGCATCAGCAGAGGAATATTATGAGCTATCAGGTTCAAGCAGTGAATGACTGCACAAAGAAATTAGTTTTCAATTTTGAAACACTAGACCTTACAACTGAAATTAAAGCAGCTGTAGCAAAGAAACAAAAGACAACCAACTTAAAAGGCTTCAGAAAAGGTAAAGCTCCTTTGGCCATGGTTGAGAAAATTTATGGACCTCAACTTGAAGGTGAAGCTCTTAATAGCTTCGTTCAAAATAAAGTTTTTGAAGCAATTACAGCTGAAAAACTAAGAGTTGTTGGTTATCCAGCATTTGAAAATATGAAATATGAAGCTGGTAAAAGCGTAAGCTTTGAAGCTGTTGTTGAAGTTTTCCCAGAAATTAAATTAAAGGACGTTTCAGGGCTTTCATTTGAAATGGATTCAACTGCCGTTAACGATGAAGATCTTGAGCAATTAAAAAAGAACTATCTTTCTTCAAAAGCAGAAATGACTGAAGTGTCTGATGCAAACGCTAAGCTTGCTACTGGTCAATTTGCAGTTCTTAACTTCCAAGGTGTTCAAGAAGATGGTGAGCGCCCAGAGAATATGAAAGGTGAAGAATTTCTTTTAGAAATTGGATCAAACCAATTCATTCCAGGATTTGAAGAAGGAATGATTGGTATGAAGAAAGGAGAGAAGAAAGATATCGAACTTACTTTCCCTGCTGACTACCATATGGATGCATTAAAAAATGCAAAAGTAACTTTTGAAACTGAGCTTCTTGAAATCA
Source organism: uncultured Bdellovibrionales bacterium (assembly GCA_963976925.1). Classification (GTDB taxonomy): domain Bacteria; phylum Bdellovibrionota; class Bacteriovoracia; order Bacteriovoracales; family Bacteriovoracaceae; genus UBA4207. The sequence continues at coordinate 2,521 of CAXBMT010000055.1, read as the reverse complement.
AAGAAAGAAACTTTCCAGAGCTTACTGATGAGTTAGCAAAAGAATTTGGTTATGCTGACGCAGCTGAATTTAAAACAAAAAACCTTGATATGCTTACAAAGCAAAAAGATCGTGCAGCTAAAGAAAAACTTCACCAAGATATTCTTAATAAGCTAATCGAAGAAAATAGCTTTGAAGTTCCTAAGACTATGGTTGAGCAACAAGAGCAACATGTTAGAGAAGATATCTCGAACAATCTTAAGCAACAGGGCTTCAATGAAAAAATGCTTTCTGAGTACTTCGCTCGTTGGGCTTCAGACGTAACGACGAAAGCTGAATTCCAAGTTAAGTCTGGATTAATTCTTGATGCACTTGGAAAAGAATATGCTGTAGAGGCTACGGAAGCTGACCTTTCAGCAAAAATTGAAGAGATGACTGCATCATCTGGTCTTGAAAAAGAAAAGATTGAAGAATACTACCTAGGCAATGAAAAGCTTAAGACAAATCTCATGTATGCAATCAGAGAAGAGAAAACTTTTGATCATCTTAGAGATAAAGTTAAGATTAAAAAGAACTAAAATGAAAGGGGCTTAACGGCCCCTTTTTTTATTGGCAAATCTCAAGCGTAACCTTAATAAGCTCAGCATTTTCAGCATAGTCACTTAAAAGATCATATTCAAAATTCACGACGTGATCTAAGGCAAAACACTTAAAGTTTTCGACTCTTGCATGTCCACCTTGGGTGTAATCTAGATTCGTTGATCCGGCCATGAGCTCACCAATGTCACAAGCGTCAGCAATAATTCCTTGGTAACAACCAGTGATACCTTCGTAGAACACATCATTGATAGCACTTGCAGAACTGAGTTTCTTACCTAAGCTCTGTCCATCAACATCAAACATTTCTATAAGTTTAAAATGGGACTGATTACCGGCAGGAGTTACAGTTTTAATACATGACTCTGTTTGTTCACAGGTTACTGGTTCAAAATCAGCATCTTGAGCGAACACATTAAAACTAAATAAAGTAGATAATAATATTAAATACTTAGACATATATCCTCCTGGAAGGGAGAATATATCGCATTGCATTCTTAAGCGATAGTACTCCTGTAAAAATAACAGTATAACTAGTTTATTTTTGGATTTGTGCCTTCATCAGTCTTTCCATTTGAAAGGTGGAGTCGCACTTAAACCAATCATTGCCTGCTCCACGTCCGACTGGCTTAAACTTCTGAGTATTGATTTTATCACCCTCAAGAATTGATTTGTCGATATGAACTTTTACGACTTCTCCAGTAATGATCATTCCTGCACCAGGGTGATCGCCGTAAGATAGATGATCACGATAAATGCATTCAAACTGAACTGGGCTTTCCTGGACACGTTTTGCTTCTACTTTCTCACTATCAAGAGCTGTTAGGCCCGCATGAAGAAATTCATCTTCACCGTAGGCAAGTTCAGAGCTAGTCGCGTTGGCTTTTGTGGCCAGATCTTCAGTTACAAAGTTAACAACAAAATGCTTTCTCTCTAAAATATTTTTAGCGGTGTCCTTTCGTTCTCCAGTTGATGATCTAATCAAAGGACTAAAAGCAATAATCATTGGTTTGGCACTTACTGCTGTGAAAAATGAAAAGGGAGCAAGATTATTAGAGCCATCAGAGTTAACTGTTGAGACCCAAGCAATTGGCCTTGGAAGAATCGAGCCAATGACAAACTTATAGTTAGCAGAGAACTCACCGTCAGTATTGAAGCTTTTCATTTTCATTATTTATCCATCCAAGATTTCCAGTAGTCTTTGATTTCGTTTTCTGAGAACCATGTTGTTGGTTCTAGTGGGTAACGAGTATCGACCATAACAGCGAACTCATCAGTCCATGTCTTATCATCCACATTAGCAAAAGCTTTTGGGTGAGGACCGTGATTAATACCTTGCGGATGGAATGTCATCGCTCCGGCATCGATATTATCGCGCGAAAAGAAATTGCCTTGATGATAAAAGAGCACTTCATCATAATCAATATTGCTATGATAAAAAGGAACTTTTAAAACCTTATGCTTAGCATCCTCTAGAGGTCTTTCAACAAAGCTACAAACGACGAAATTTTTAGCCACAAATGTTGTGTGGCCGCTAGGTGGAATATGATAACGGTGACTCATCACTGGACAAATATCATAGATAGAAATTTTCCATGGATATAGAGACCCTTTCCAACCTTGAACGTCGAGAGGATTAAAAGGGTAGGTTACGGCAGTAATCTTTCCAAGGCGCTTAATTTCAACAACGTATTCATCCGCCTTGTCACTTCCAAGCTCGGCAGTAGGCGTGAAGATTGCAGTTTGATCATACAGTGCATTTGGTCCTAAGATCCCACGAGATGGTTGCTCGAACTCAGAGGCACTTTCAATCTTTAACATCTTGGTTGGTTCATCAACGAAGAGTTTATAAGTTGTTCCTCTCGGAATAACGATATAGTCGCCTTTTATGTATGGGATATGGCCATAGCTTGTTTCAAGACGGCCTTTACCGTCATGAATAAAG
>CAXBMT010000054.1:0-12595 GCA_963976925.1 uncultured Bdellovibrionales bacterium | reverse complement strand
GTCCCAGGTGATTGAAATAACAACTTGTTCTTTACCGTCTTTATCCTTTCTTACGTTTGCGATTGTTCTAACCCAACGCCAATTATTTAACTTTCTAATCCGATAACTAAAGTCAAACTTATCAGTGACTTCTCTTAGAAGTGTTAGTTCCTCGATAATCTTAGTCCTGTCGTCTTCATGGACAATTTCCATTAGATCTTCAAAATGAAAGTCATGTGAATCAACCTCACTAAACAAAACTCTCATACTAGGACTACAATAAATATTCTGATTACTGAGGTCCCATTCCCAGACTCCAAACTCACCGGCTTTAAGAGCGAGTTGCAATGTTTCTTGAGACTTGAGTAATTCTTCTTCAGCTTTTTTCCTCTCGTCAATATCTTGGATAATGCCGTAAATTTTGTAGACCTCATTATTTGAACTTTCAGAACGTCCAACAAGTCTTATCCATTTACCAGACTGAAGTTTTAAATCAATATCGTATTCAGTTCCTTTTTCAATTAATTTCCTCGTTGAATCTATGGCGAGGCGAGCCGAAGAGAGCTCGTAATGATTCATGATCTCGTCGTTTGTAGGAGGAGTTTGACTATAATCTAGACCATAAATTTCAAAAGTTTTTTTGCTCCAAGTTTTAACCCCTGAATTTAAATCTACTTCCCACGTCCCGGTATCAGATAAACTTTGGATCTCAGAGCTAAACTCTTCAAAGTTTTTTATATTAGAGATATTGGTATTAATCCCTATAAACCTAAGTGGCTTATCGTTCTCATCTCTTTCAATAACCTTTCCATTGGTCATTATTCTTACCCAACGACCACTTTTATGTTTAAAGCGTTGAATACATAATGCTGATGGAGTCTTATGCTTAATATGATAGCTCATTTCCGCAATTGTTTTTTCTTGATCATCAGGATGAGCGAACTCTGTCCAAGCCTCTATATCTTTTGTTAGTTTCTCAGTGTCGTATCCCAGCATCTTAGGCCAGTTTTTATCAAACCAAGCTTCGTTGGTTTTCATATTCCAATCCCAAACGGCTGAGTCGAGAGATGAAAGAGCTATTTCTACCTTTTGGTGAGCTTCGCCAACGAAGACATCATTAACTTTCAAACAACAAAAGTTCTCATCAATTGTGTAAAAACAATAGTTGAGATTTAATTCTGAGTTGTTTTTTAATGTGAAGCAGTCATCTTTTTGTACAACCTGTTCAAGCGGAAAATTTTTAAAAATGTCTTGAATATTTTTATTCAGAATATCTTGTGGGACAATTTTAGTAACTTCAGTGAACAGACTATTAATATGTAAAACTTCGCCATCTTTGGTTAAGAAAGCTAAAGCCAATGCTTTATCCGTAGCCTTGATATAGAGTTGTTCAAGTAGGTCTAGGTTCATTCAAACTATCATAGTAGCTTAATCAAAAAAGTGCTAATTGATCGGATTATAAAGACCCGAAATATTTCCTAGCGTATCTTGTAGCCTGAGGAAAAAGGGAGGGATTGTAGCCTTGAATCTTTGACCATTTACGTATTGGAATTCATAGTGTCCACGCATTGAGCCAGAAGGGGTATCAAGGGGACATTGGCTAGAGTAATGATAAGTCATCATTGGCTCAATTATAGGCTGCTCTCCAAGCACTCCTGGGCCCTCTATAATCGACTCTTCATTACGACCATTTCTAATGATCCAATGTCGGTTTAAAAGCTGAACCGGAAGCTGTGAGTTATTTATAAACTCTACCGCGTACATAAAAATAAAAATATTCTGGTCAGGTAGAGATCTCTCCTCATCAAAAACGGGCGCTACCTTGATTTGGATATCGTTTGTAACCGCAATGTATGGCGTCTCAACAAGCATTCTTCATTCTAGCATAACTAGTTGATTTTCAAGCGTTTCTTTATTCCTCTAAATCATTGAAATGATTACTCCGATAAGGATTATAGTTCGAGGAGTAAATGATGATCCAAAGAGGCAGCGATAGTTATGAGTTTGAATACTTCGAGAAGTATTACGGAGACGCTGCTAGCGTGAAGCGTACCATCGAAGATTGTCCCTGCTGCCAAAGCAAACTCATCTTGAGCCATAGCGCAGATAGTGGTAGCTTGCTCGTCCATGAGAGTGCGCGCTGCTTCGATTGTGATTTTGATGGCAGAAAGCTCATTCATAACATGAATTAAAAGAGCTTATAAAATGTTTAAAAAAACTGTGTATCTTAGTTCCTTTCCTGTAGGTCAGCCTAAACTATTTGATCTCGATGAATCTAACGCTTGGCTCGCAGAACTTCTATCTGAACTCAACGAAGAAATGACGGCCGAAGAAGTAGCAAGTCTAGATGAAAAGTTCTTTCTTTGCTTTGAAGGTGAGGGTTTAAGAACAACGACGGGTAAACTTGAAGACCACGTGAAGATTCAAGGAAAAATTTCTACCGTCTACGCTACTCGTTGTATTAACACCGGTAAGCCAATGGTTGATAGCTTGGAGTTAGAAGTTAAATTTGTCGTTATTGATGATGAGCTAATTACTCGTTATGGATATGAAGAACAAACGACGATCTTCATTGATGATAGTGAGTTTGAACTTTATTCAACCAAGGATAACCGCTTTGATATCAAAGAAATTATCCATGAATTTCTATGGTTGAATAAAGATCAGTACCCAACAACTTTAACAGATACAGATTCTAACTAACTGCTCTAAAGCCTTGATGTCTTTCTAGCTCTTCTGCTGCTTCGAGAGACAATCTTGCCCAAGGCATTTTTTCCAATCGTTTTTGCTCAATAGGTTCTTCGTTGACTTCACAGTAACCGTAAGTCCCTTCCTCAATCTTTCTAAGAGCGACATCAATCTCACGCAATCTTTTGATCTCTCTTTCACGAAGTCCAAAACTAACGTTTTGGCTAATGACAACTTGTGCAAGGTCACCATCTTCTGAAGCATCATCAGGGGAGATTTGGAGGTCTTCTACCTGTGTATTTTGCATTGAATTTAAAATTTGATTTTTAAATTCAATAAGTTTTTTCTTTTGAGCTTGAATAAATTTTTCGTCAAATATCTTAGCCATATCGCTAATCCCTCCACTGGTTTGAACGCCAATCATCTTACCACCAAGGAGCAAATTACGTATGAAAGGGGATTTGATTGCCTGTCTGTACTAGATAACAAGGGCTTGCAAAAGGCAACCAAACAGGTTGTTGCCCACTATTTAAGTCATCTATTCTTCTAGCTTTATTTCAATGCCCCAACGTTTAGCCTCTTGATCGAGAACCTGTCTGAGTTCATCCTTAGTGAGTAGGATATCAATGATTGAAAATTTGCTATTGGCAGAAATAACACAGCCTTCTTCACAGACCATATCAGATGTATCAATTGCTACGAAGTTAACTGGCTCTTTATTTTGAAAGTTTGAATACCACTTAAAAAACTCTTCTACTTTAGCTTTGAGTGCAGGTTTAAACTGGTTCGACTTTTCTTGTGTTTCAAAGTTAAATAAAAAACGGCCTGCATCCATTTGCTTACCATTAATAGCGATATTAATAACTCCCTTGGAGCAAATTCTTAGTGAGTTATTAAAGCATTTTGGACAGTACATAGTTTTCTTTGTTTAACACTTATATTATTGAATAAGTTCTATCATAATAGCACGAAGCGATCTAACCAAGAAAAAGGTTCATAGATGAATTTAGAAAGTAAGTTTATAAGAATGAGAGACAATGTTGAGCTGCATGCTCAAATAAGCGAGATCGATAGTGATCTATGGCTGATTGCGACTCATGGCATTGGCGAGCATATGGAAAGACATGCTTACCTAAGAGATTTAGTTGGAAGTGATTTCAATATTCTCCAGTATGACTTAAGAGGTCATGGAAAGTCATTAGGGACTGCTGCTAGTATTAGTGACTTTGAACAGTATCGATTAGATCTCGAAGACTTAATTAATTTTTTGATTGAAAGATACAAGATGAAAAAGTTTGTTCTTTTTGGTCATTCAATGGGTGCTCTTATTACAGCTGGCTTTGTTCAAAATTATCGGGCTGAAAAATACTCCCCAAGTTTAGTTTATCTTAATGCACCACCGGCAGGCTTTCCTGGTCCACTAGGAACAATTGTTGATAATGTCTCTTTACCGATATTTGAAAAGTTAGCAGGGATAAATAACAGCATGCGCTTGGGTGGCCTTGTCGATCTGAATTATTTATCCCATGATCCTCACGTTAAAGAACGTTATATTAATGATCCTTTAAATGCTTTAAAGCTCCACACAAAGCTTTTGCTTCAATTGGCGAAAGATTCAAAAAGAATATTCTCTAAAGCTATTAACCCTAATTGCCCTGCTTTTGTTTCTTGGGGGAGTGAAGATCGTATTGTCTCTCCTGATCATTTAAAAAAATATTTTTCAACCATTGAAAAGAAGTTTGAAGTTAAGGTCTTTGATGGTGCTTTTCATGAGATCCATAATGAAGTTGAAAAGTTTAGACAACCATACTTTGAATACCTTTCAAGCTGTTTGAAAAAAGCCTTAACTAATAAAACATTTGAAGAAAATAATCATGAATGAATTTGCAAAGGAATTTATTGGCAGCGGATCGTTTCGATTAGAGGCGGCTGGTCGTCAGTGGGGGATTCTTGATGCTGGCCGAGAACATGAACTGAAGTTTGAAAATAAATTGGTTGGAAATCTTTATGTCAGCGATGATGTTACTAAAGAAAATGCTGAGTTATTTTGTCATCACGCTTCTGCATTAGTTCACGCTGGTGAGGATCGAATCGATGAGATGCTTAATGTCTTAGCGTGGCTAAGAAGTGTGAGAGCTTTTGCGCCTGATATTTTTAATTGGATTGGTATTTACTACAGAGCTAGTTATTTACTTGGTGAAAACTCAACTGACTTAGTTCTTGGTCCGTTTATTGGCGAGCCAACTGAGCACGTACGAATTCCACTTGAGCGTGGTTTGTGCGGTTTAGCTCTTCGTGAAGAACGTATCGTTAATCAGGCCGATGTTCATGCGGATACTCGCCATATTGCCTGTTCTTTAAAGACAAAATCAGAATTAATCGTGCCCCTTCCGATAGGTCAAAAGGGCAGTTATATCGCCGAGCTTGATATCGATAGTCACAAGATTTCGGCGTTTTGTTAAAAAAACATCATTTCCGTCCGATAAGTCTACTGAGGAGGCCTAGAATTTCTGGGCATAATTTTAACCAGTAGGAGTTCAGTGGCGGTCAATAAGCTAGACCTCGACATTGAATTTGAAGACGAAGATGAAGCCAGACGCCTCGAAGAAGAACGCAAAAAGCGTGAAGAGGTTAAAGAGGTTAATTTAGAGTTTTCTGTTGAGCCAGAAGATGAAGGCGAAGATGCCGCCGCATCTGGTGCAGCTTTGAAAAAAGCTCAGGCAGAGGCTCGTCGTGCGGCCCTACAAAAGAAAAATGGTTCTCCTCAAAGTAGTAATGAAAACGTCGCAGACATGCAAGCTGCCAGACAAGCAAGAACTCCAACACAACAAACAGAACCAAGTATAAATTTCAATAAACCTGAACCCTCTATCAGCAGAGCTCCTACTAGACCTAGTGCCTCCTCACCGCAATATCGTCTTGGAGATGAGTTAAATTATGCTGTTGAAACAAATGAGTTATTAAACGCTGAAGTTCAAGCACGAGTACAACTCGCTGTTGCTCAAGCAAAGACAGAGATCATTGCTAAGGCGGCACAGGACGCGAAGTTACTTGAACATAAAGTGGTTAAGCTCTTGACCCAAGCTAATGCCAAGGGACCTGCCGCAAAAGCAGAGCTCATGGCGATTAAAAAACTTTTAGCAGAGCATGCAGAAGTTAAAAACTTGATTGAGACTAATGAGCCACAAGTTCAACCTGTGGCCACTCCGATTAAAAAGAAAAGTTCAGCTTCTTGAACTGAATGACTCCAAGTGATTGACTCGAATAAGTGCTGGTGTATGTGAGTGATACCACGAACTATAAATTGCATCAGGTGTAAGCGTGTTCGCATTTTCTTTATAGAGCTTCACAAGAGCGTTGATTAGATCATTTGCCTCAGCATTTTTCGCTGCAAACTCATCTGCTTCAAATTCATTCTTACGAGACATCCAAGCTGACAAAGGAGTTAAAGGGAAAGTGAAGACTCCAGCAGCCAATGAGAAGAGAATGAGCGCTTTTGCGTTGGACATCGTTCCAGCATTTAGACCTTCATAAAAAGGCTGCCAATAAGCTAGCTGACCTAAAACCCAAAATCCAATAAGACTCATGATAAGAGCTTTAACCATTCCTTTTAAAATATGCTTCTTTTTAAAGTGACCAAGTTCGTGAGCGAGAACAGCTTCAACTTCACCTGGCGCCAAGCTTTTTAATAGCGTATCGAAGAATACAATACGCTTCGTTTTTCCAAAACCTGTGAAGTAAGCATTACCGTGACTGCTTCTAATTGAAGCATCCATGACGAAAAGACCGTTACTTTTAAAGTCAGTTCTTTCTAGCAGTTTTTCAACTCTAGTTTTTGTTTCCCCATCTTCCATTGGATAAAACTTATTAAAGAGTGGAGCAATAAACGTTGGATAGGCCCATACGATTGTTAGTTGAACAACAGTCATAAACGCCCAAGCGTATGCCCACCAAGTTGTTCCAAGAGCATTCATAATCCATAGAATACCTAAAATTAATGGAAGGCCTATGATGATGCCTAAAACAGTTCCTTTTAGCATATCGATGATAAAAGTTTTTGGTGTTGTTTTATTAAAGCCAAACCTTTCTTCTAAAACAAAAGTTGTATAGATCGACTGTGGCAGTCCTAGGAACCCGTTAATAATTGTAAAGAAGGCAATGAATACGACTCCTTGCCAAAGAGGTGAATGAACACCAGTGGCTAAAACGAGTTGGTCCAAAGACTGAAGACCGCCTCCTAGTGTCCATAAGAGAAGGATGAAAACTTCTAATAACTTAAACAGTTGTGAGGCGTTTAATTTGGCGACCGTGTAGTCAGCTGCTTTTTGATGGTCGCCCAAAGTGATGAACTCTTTAAAGCGCTCAGGCACTTGGTCTTGGTTTTTTCTTATATTATTTTTTTGTCTTGAATCAAGCCAAGCCTCAATAAGCCCCTTAAGAACCAGAAAGACTAAAAATACTTTGGTAAACATAGCTGCTTGCGACATAATTGCTCCTAATAAGTAGCGCTATTATAAAGCTGGATTTTGCTCTAGGCAAAGTTCCTCTTAACTCAGGGTGTAGATTCTTGTTGTGCGAAACAGCGCAACGTGATGTATTTGAACTCCATCGTTATGATTCAGCTTATGAAGCCAATAGTTCACCAAATATACGCCAATAACCCCCTTCGAAACTTTAACTATTTAGTCGAGGGCAAGAATGGATATGTCATTATTGACCCATACGATTCAGATCAGGTGATCAAACAGCTGGGAGAGAGTGCAAATGTTCTAGGCATTATTAATACCCATGAGCATCATGATCATATTCGTGGAAATGCAGCTCTTAAGTCTAAGTATCAGTGCAAAGTCTTCTGTCATGCAAATGCTCTTCAAGTCATACCAGAGGCTGACAATGCTTTAGGCGAGGGTGACCAAATTGATCTTGGGGATAACTGGTTTTTAGAGACTATTGATACACCAGGACACACTTTTTCTCATCTATGTCTCTTTTTAAAAAATGCTGATGTCACCCATGCCGTTTTTACTGGTGATACATTGTTTAATGCCGGTGTTGGTAATTGTCACAATGGAGGAGATCCAAAAGTCTTATTTGAAACGATTAGAGATCACTTCAAAGATTTAGATGATAGCGTTGTTGTTTATCCAGGACATGATTACCTAAGAAATAACTTAGCTTTTACGATTGATAGAGAGCCTTCCAACAAAGTTGCCCATGATTGGCTTGGGAGACATCAGAGAATTGATCAAAATCAAGAGTTTTGGTTAACAAAAATGAAAGATGAGCGCTTGATCAACACATTTCTAAGGTTGGATAAGCCTTCTGTTGTCGACAATTTACCCATACGTGTTCAAGATGAAAAATCTGTATTTATAACATTAAGAGAGCTTCGAAATAATTGGTAGTGAGGTATTTATGGCAAATTTAAAAATTGGTAACGCAGCTCCTGCATTCACTCTTTTAAATCAAAAAGGGGAGAAGGTTTCTTTAAAAGATTTTAAAGGCAAAAAAAATGTCATCCTTTATTTTTATCCAAAAGCCATGACTCCAGGTTGTACGGTTCAAGCTTGCGGCCTTAGAGATTCAAAAAGAAAACTTACTTCAAATGATACTATTGCCTTGGGTGTTAGTCCTGATGCTCCTGCAAAGCTCACTAAATTTATTGAAAAAGAAAAGCTTAACTTTGATCTTTTAAGTGATGAGGATCATGCCATTGCAGACAAGTATGGTGCTTGGGGACCTAAAAAGTTTATGGGCAAAGAGTACGACGGAATCCTTCGTTCAACTTTCATCATTGGTAAAGACGGTAAGCTTAAACATATGATGCCAAAGGTGAATACAAAGACCCATCATGACGATGTTTTAACTTGGATTAAAGAAAATTTGAGCTAATACATTGTTATTACGTTAACAATTTTACATACTTAGGAAGATGTAACTTCTCTAAACGGTTTGCATTTGATAAAAATGCGTCAATTCCGTTGGAGGTTCCATGACTAAGATACAGGTATTACTATTCACTTTGCTTTTGACTGGAGGGATCAATCTATCAAGAGCGAGTTCGTCTAGTGCTTTTTTTGACAAGTCTCAGAGTATTGAAGTCATGACTTGGAATGTTGAAAATCTTTTCGATACCTTACATGACGAAGGTAAAAACGATTGGACATTTCTTCCAAGCAACACTCCTGGAAAGAATGAAGAGTGCGCTAAAATTACTAACAGAAGATATCGTGAAGAGTGCTTTGAAACAGATTGGGATGATGAAAAGCTTGATCTTAAGTTAGAACAGATCAAAGAAGTTTTAACTCGCGATAGATCTTATTTACCAGATGTCCTGGCCCTATCTGAAATTGAAAATGAAAATGTTATATCTTTACTCGCTAATAAGGTTGGATACTCTAACTTTACTGTGTCTAATTCACCTGATGAGCGTGGAGTTGATTTAGCACTGCTTTGGAATGATCAAAAATTAAAAATGGTTTCTAGAAGAGAGCACGTTATTAAAAGTAAGGCTCTGGAAGGACGTCCTACAAGAAATATTCTTGAAGTTGAATTTCTCGTTAATGGAAAAGAACCACTTACAGTTTTTGTAAATCACTGGCCTTCTCAAGGTAACAAAAACGAATCGAGAATTGATGCTGCTAAAACGCTCATGAAACGTGTTAAGAAAATTCGACGAAAAAATAAAAAAATGGCGATAGTTGCAACTGGTGATTTTAATGTCATCACTACAAATCGACCGGACCCATTTTATTCTGTCGTTGAAAAGAAAGGACTTATTGATGTTCACGGACTCTTTATGAAGAGTAAGGACATTGATGATAGTGTTAAGTCTTCATACCCGCTTGGGACATATTTTTATGGAAGAAATATAGATAGGTTCTTCATTTCTAAAAACTTAACTGATGGCAGTGGGCTAGATTTAGAGCTTAAGACTTATAGAATACACGCCCCTAAGTTTATGACTACGACTTATGAATATACTGATGATACAGAAAATCATTATGGATCTATTGTGATGGGAACTCCGAAGAGATGTAAGCATGTTGCATCTAGTCCTGCTAGTGCTGGCTACTCTGATCACTTCCCAGTAGTTATGAAACTAAAGTATTAATTCTTTAACTGTTCAAAAGCTTGAAGGTATCGCTGAGCGATTACTTTTGAGCTTTTGATATACCAATCAGCCGAAACAGATTGTTCTTTTGAAGTAACTTTCTTGTGAAACTTAGCCATCAAAGCTATTTGAACGCTAATCACTCTCTGTCTTAGTTCAGGGTCTATTTTACTAAGGTTAATGTCATCTTTTGATCTCGAGCGAACAAGAAATGATGTAACTTCGAGTTTAAGCTCTTCGAAATAAACTGGCTGCGAGCCCCAAATAGTCTGAGCTAATTCGAGCAACTCAGGGTTATTAGGATTATTCGTTGAGAATGTTGTCGCTGGGACCGCTCGCTCTTTTAATTCAATGATATCAAACTTATCTTGATCACTTATAAGGACCCAGTACCTCTTAAGGCCTCCGCTTCCACCATCTTCTTTAGAATAATAGACGCTATCATGGATTGTGATTGCGTTGAACTTACTTTTTAGAGCGTTCTTTATTTGCTCTGACATCTCTAGCGACAATGGTAGAAAGTCACTGTCGGTTTTAAACTTGTTTTGTTCAGTGTACTTTTCTAAATTTTTTAGACGTTTTTTCTCAAGATCTTCAATCAATGATTCAGGAATTTCAGGTAGCTCTAGATATTGAGTAAAATGAGCTACGTAGTCAGTTATGAAGCTTTTAATTTGGTCATTACTAAACGAGAAAAAATAAAGACTGGTAAAGTAGCGTAAAGCATCAAGTGGAAGCGGACAAAGTCCAGAGTCGTCTAGGTCATTAAAAACGTAGCGAGTACCTTCTTCAAATAATAAAAACCCAAAATTATCAAAATGAGGATCCCCTAGGCATGTACTAGTTAGGTGATCACCTGTGAGTTTAGTCTCTTTGTAATATGTTATTGGGTAAGAACGAAAAAAATCTAGAGGAGATTCTAAAGAGCTCTTAAACTTTAGCTTAAAGTCAGTCTCTTCTAAAAAGTTATAGTCCTCACGAAGTTGCTCTTTTGTAATAGTCTCTTTATTAAAGCTTAACTCGAGAACTGTTTCTTTCTTTTCTTGGCATGAGATTATTAAAAATAAAACTAATACAAGTTCAATTACTTTTCCTAATGGAATTAAAGATAAAGTATTTTTAAATTTTAATTTAGATAAGAAAGATGCTTGGAAAGAGTTTTTTGCTAAAACTTTAAGTTCTTCCTTAGATAGATCAAGTGCTTTTTGTGTGCCGTTGAAGTTTTCACCCAAGTACCCACCAAAGTAAGCAGGGTCATCAGCATTGATCATGACGACTAGGCCTTCATTTAAAAGATTTCTAAGATTATGATCTTCTAGTTTTTCAAAAACCTTTAACTTAACGTTTGAATAAGGACAAACTGTAAGAGGGATTTTGTTATCCTTTAAATGCTGGACTAATTTTTTATCTTCAAGGCAACGAACACCATGATCAATTCTTTCAACCTTTAAAAGATTAAGTGCTTCCCAGATATATTCAGCAGGGCCTTCTTCACCAGCATGGGCAACAGTCTTAAAGCCTGCAGCTAAGGCTTTTTCGAAAACTTGTTGAAACTTTACTGGGGGGTGACCAACTTCAGAGGAGTCTAGTCCAACTCCAATGATCTTGTCTTGGTGCTTTAGTGCGTGCTCTAGTGTTTCAAAAGCCTCTTCTTGAGATAGATGTCTTAAAAAGCACATAATGATATGTGAGCTGATTCCTAACTTCTTTTCCCCATCTTTTAGTGCTGCATGAATACCGTTTAAAGACACTTCAAATGGAATATTTCTTTCAGTATGAGTTTGAGGATCAAAGAAGATCTCTGTGTGGCGAACATTATCTTCTTTACAGCGAAGTAGGTATTCCCAAGTAAGATCGTAAAAATCTTGTTCCTTTTGTAGAACTCCTGCACCTTCATAGTAGATATCTAGAAATGATTGAAGATTGTGAAACTGGTAAGCATTTCTAATCTCTTCTACTGACTTATATTTTAGAGTTATATTATTTCTTTGCGCCAATTTGAACATCAGTTCAGGCTCTAGTGATCCTTCAATGTGGAGATGAAGTTCAGCTTTAGGTAGTTTAGAAATAAATTCTTGCATATTTTCCTCGTAATTTATCTGTAGACAGAAAGAATGGTAAGACCAGTGAGTTCAGTCAAGCGACTTTCTATTTCTTTTGCTCGCTCCGGCGTAATAACTTTAAGTTCATGCACCTCGTAATCAAAAATTCCTTCGTGGTTTCCGCGATTTTCTCTATGCCATGATAATGGGTAAGGCCGCTTAGGAGTATTAAGCTGCACGGCGCTTGGCTCGATCAACTTTAGGATTTTTGCGTAGTCCTCAAATTCTTTATCGTTCATTGGCATAAACATCGATTGAACTTCTATATCAACATTGCTCGACTTCTTTAGTTCAAGAATTCCATCAACAACGGATTTTAAAGTGACTCCAGGTGCAGGTCGATTCACTCTTTTAAAAAGTTCTTCATCTGCAGCATCTATTTTTACGATCACTTTATCCAGTAACGAAACGGCTTCTCGTACTAGTGGATCATGAAGTTCAGTAGCATTAGTTAAAACATACTGTGGAAGATCTGGGGCTAAATCTCTTAGGCCTAAAATAATTTCTTTTAAATTGGTAGCTAGTGTTGGTTCCCCTGAGCCGGAGTAGGTAATGACATCAATTTTTGTTTTAGCTTCCCAAACTTCTTTAAAGTCACTTAAGACTTTTTCTGTTGGTACAAAAGTTTTTCTCTTTGAAGTGATGTCTTGAATATTGCCGAGCTGACAATATTCAAGACATCACTTCAAAGAGAAAAACTTTTGAAGTGATG
>CAXBMT010000053.1:0-12638 GCA_963976925.1 uncultured Bdellovibrionales bacterium | reverse complement strand
TGGCTTGGCCGAAATTCAAGCAAGGGAAGAAGATCGAAACTCAATTAACGCCTGTGTAAGAAGTAACTTGGAACGAATTGATTCAAGTAACTTTACAAGTTTAGATGAATGGAGATACCGCTGTAGTTTTGAACACTTTAAAAGTCGAATGGCATCTCTTACGAGCCAGCACTGGTCTCAGGTATTAGCAGATTATCAAACACAAAATCCATTGAGTAGAGTTGTAAGCTTTATAGAAAGCTCTTTGCCACAAATTCAAAATGTAACTGATGCGAAAAACTATATTGAGCAATCAGCGTCACTAGCTTATGCGTCTGCATTTAGCTCTTTCGTTGATAATCGATTAAATAGCCGACTGCCTATAAGCGGTAGTGAGTCATTTTATGAGGCTGCTTCCCATGAAGAAGTAAGAGATAACCTTGCAGCAATAACGAACCCTGGCACGATTGATCTTGCTGAAGGTAGTGCTGTATATTTAAGAAGTGCGGCTTCTTCTAGGGGCTTAGCCGGAGTTGAAACTGCGTTTAATGATATTGTTATGCGTGCCCATATCCAACCTCGAGCCTATGAATTAGCGAGCTCACTTGGGTCTACATTTACTCAAGACCAACTCGAGACGACGCTAGATCAATTAGCAACAGAATATGAAGAATGTTGGTCTGGTTACGATGCTAATGCCGATGCTGTTAGCGTTTTAGATTTTGGTGTTCAATGTGATAAGCAGTCTTATGCTAGTGAGCAGTTCTCTCTAGTTTCTGAACAATTAAGAAACTATGTTTCCCGTCGCTTTCCATTATCAAGTCAAGAAGCTAATGAAATATTAAGTCCTCTTTACTACCTAGATAAGTGCTACAAAGATGGAGACCCTTTGGGAGAGAAAACTGTTGATGAATATCGTCAATGGGTTGCAGCTTGTTCAATATCAAAGGTCGATATTGCATCGAACTTATTTGAAAAACTTTCCGAGAAATACAATCCAGTCTTAAATAGCTCTGATCAAGGGTTATTAAGAAGTAAAATGGCTTGCTTTACAAACCCACTTAAAACTATTCCAGGTGAACAAGCTTCTCAGTGGTTTAGTCCAGACTTCACTTCTCCAAGCGGGCTTGATCAATCTCGCTCGGTCGATCAAATCATATCAGCCTCTAACGCTTTAGTAGGAGCTGGTAGTGTATTGTCGTCAATGTTCCCAAGCGAAAACTTTGATCAAAGATTTAAAGAATCTGATAGAGCAGTTCTTCAAGGATATGTGACGACTCTTAGTCAGAGCGATCCTGCATCTTTAGAGTCTTTAATGACTACACTGGATAATTGCGCGGATCAATTTAACCAATCACTTGCTAGTGGATTTAGATCATATCTCATTACTTCTGTTCCTAATTTATTTAGTCGACTTGACCCAAATTTAAGTGAAGCTCAAAACCAAGTTTTACAAGAAGTTATCGATGTCGAACTGGCTCAACTCTTATTACAAGTTCAGGCTAAAAATGAGTATAGAACCATACCTGGTGATGGACCTGGCTCTGATATTGTTACCTCAGAGTTTACCATCCAAGCACTCGCTCGATTCATCGAAGGTGTAGGGGGATATATCTCACAAGGCTTTGTTTTTGACCTAGATGAAATGAAAACTGAGTTAGCAGTCTTCAAAGAAGAGTTAAAGGATGCTTTAACTTGGGTTGTAGAGTCGCCGGAGCCAGTTTCACTTAGCGAGTTATCAAGATTCTTTAGTGAAAGTAAGCTCGCTGATCATATGGCCCTCGCGCACGTTTCTAGAACCACGGATGAAAACTTTCAAGCTTTTCTATCAAATATGTATGATCAAGAGATCGCAGACTTTTGGTCTCGTGTTCGCGAAAGCAACTCTGGCTTCTTTCCTTGGATTTTAGGAAGAGATACAAATCACTTATCTTCAGACCAACGAAGAGAGCACGCTGAGATTGTTGCTAAGTATGATTCGTTAAAAGACCTGAGTCATCGTATGACCTCTTCCTATGACTTTAGAAGAATATTTAATGTTCATCAATCCCAGGGAAGAGAAGCGCTTGATCTAATTCTAGAAAACGAATTCATTCCAAGAATTACTGGTCGAGTTCCTTCAGCTGCAAATAGAGAAGAAGTCAGTAGCGCTATTGCCGAGCGAATTTTAGCTGACAATACGGCCGGAGGATTTGCTGAACGTTTTGTAAGTGAGATGGCACAAGAATATCTGACTAAACAGTCGCGATCTAAGTGGGGCATAACAAAGTGGCTTTTCTATGACTCTGGCGACTTTGATTGGGAAGTCATTCGCGATACACCATCAGGAAGAAGGGCGATTGACTACTATGGTCGCTATGTTCTACTGCCGAAAATGTTGGGGCAAAGAATTTCCCGATATCAAGAAAATATCCACAAACGTCGATTTGAAGAGCTTTTACGTGAAGCACAATCGGAAAATTGATAGGTTACACTAATACTATTCATTCATTGTATCTAATTGATGAGTTGAGTCATCCAAGTCCCTGATATCATTGTAAATCCTAACAAAATCCTCATATTAGGCTCTTTAATATCAAACACTTATAGGTTTTTTCAAATTTGCACAGCTCTTTAACTAGGGATATTCTCCCTTCGCCCAATTAATCCTACTGAATAAATAAGGAAGGCACCGTGGGTATGAAGCTGATAATTATATTATCGCTATTTTCGTCTTACAGCATGGTCGCGAACGCGATTTCTGTTGAGCGTGAACAAGAACTTAACGAAGAGTTTAGGTCTTACTGCGAGCAAGCTGCTAAGTACGTTGTCAAAAATAGATTTAGTGTCACATGTGATTCTGATTATCATCATTATAACTCGAGAGCTGCTGCCAATCACTATGACGGAAAGCCTGCTCACGATATAAGAATCGCTAACTATAATATGCTTCACCCAGGATCAAACAAAAACTCTTATAAAGATCTGGCATTAATCGCTCAGATTATTAATGAGTACGACCTTGTTTCTGCACAAGAGCTAATTCCACGTCTTGGCAATGATATGAGACATAATAATGATCTCGTTGAAATGATCGAAAATACAAAGAACTATGATCTTGAAAAGCTTTATAAAGTTCCAGGCTACCTCTTAATTCTTAACGAACTAAGAAAGCTAGACCCTAGTTGGGCATTAATCACTTCACCTCGAGGTGAAGCTTCTTCTCCATCAAGTGTTCACGAAATGCTTGGCTTCTTTTATAGAGCAAGTATTGTTCGTCCAATCGAAACTGAACACTGTGTAGAGATGGCCTCTAAGAACAGTCGTGAAGAAGTAAATACAAACTTCGCTTGTTATCCACTTTTTAGAGCACCATTTTTTAGAGTTGACGCAGCTGATGCGTTTTCAAGAAAGCCATTTATCGCAAGTTTCGAAAGTGGTAATTACGATTTAACGTTGATGAATGCTCATGTGATTTTTACTTCACCTAAAGATGAAGAGACAATGAGTTGGATTTCTAATTTAGCTTTTGGAATCGATGACTATTCTGAAGTTGGAACGGGAGTTACTAAAGAAACATATGCTCGCTTTGCTGAAGTTCGCCTAAGTTTAGAAATGTTGGAACTTTTATCTAAGAATTATAAAGAGCAAGACCTTATCTTCGCCGCTGATATGAACTTAGAAGCTAGGATTGCTTATTGGGACCAGCTTTTAAATGACTTTGGAAACTTCAGTCTAATAGGTGAAATGGCAACAAGTCTTACGAATTATCGCTATAGTAATCGTGGAACCGTCGAAACGTTTGGCTTTTCAAGTAACTATGATCATTTCATTTACAATAAGAACGCTAATAAAAACTGTGAGACTGACACTGACGGCAAGATTAAGGTAACTCGTCAAAGTTACTTTGAAGGTCATGTTGATGAGTGGATGAAGGATCGCTATCTTGTCCGTGAAGAAACAAATGATGAAGAGGAGCCTTATCGTATTTCTGCTAAAGGGCAGAAGATTATGGAGTCACGTCTAGAAGAACATAAACAATTCTTAGAAGACTCACTTATCATCGTTGAAGGTGAAATCGTTGCTCAATTTGAGGACGTAGAGAGAGAGTTGGATATCTTCAAAAGAAGAGTTTTTGATGAGCAGCTTGGGGACTTTACTTACTACAAGCTCTACAGAGAACTTATTTCAGATCACTTCCCAATCGGCATTACCTGTAAAAACTAATTACATTATTTTAGGAAATAGTGCTTGTGGCTCACTTAAAGTGTAAGTGGTTTTTCCAAATTCAATATCACTAAAGCTAGTGCCTTCAACTCCTAGAGAAGCTAAAGTCGCAGGTCCTGTTTGTGGTAAGAATGGGCTTATTAAACATGCCAAGCCATGAATCGCATAAAGACAGTTATAAACTACAGGCTTTAAAGCTTCAGGGTCAGTTTTAAGCTTCCAAGGTTCGCTATCATTAACGTACTGGTTGGCTTTATTCACATACTCCCAGAGGATATCTAGGGCTTTGTTATGCTCTCTCTTATCCATACATTGCTTCATACGTTCATATGAATCAGAGAAATCAAAAGCCTTTTCAATTCCGCTTCCATCAATTTCTGCTGGAAGATGCTTTAGTGAAAGCTTTACGACTCTCATAATAAGATTACCGTAATCATTACCAAGTTCATTATTATGCTTATCGATGAGTTCTTGTTCTGAAAAGCTTCCATCACTTTGAGCCGAGATTGCTCTCAATAAGTAGTATCTAAATGTATCAATAGAATACTTTGACAACATATCAGCTGGATCAACGCCGTTTCCTAGAGATTTAGACATCTTTCTGCCATCAGCTGCTAAAATCATTCCGTGAACATAAACTTGCTTAGGAAGAGGAAGCTCGACTGCGTTTAGCATACAAGGCCATATTACACAGTGAAACCAAATTATATCTTTACCAATAACGTGAACATCAGCTGGCCAAAATTCTCTTTCTTGTTCTGATAGAGCAGAGTAGTAATTGATTAAAGCATCGAACCATGTGTACATGATAAATTTATCATTTCCAGGAACAGTCACTCCCCAAGCATCTTTATTTGGTCTTGAGATCGCAAGGTCTCTAAGTGGTTCAGCTTCTAATCGTTTTAAAACTTCATTATAAGAGTTCTTTGGGACGACAAATTGAGGGTTAGATCTAAGAAAGTTTAAAATAAAATCTTCATATTTAGACATCTTAAAGAAATATCCCTCTTCTTCTTTAAGTTCTAATTTCGTCTTGTGATCAGGACATATTCCATCAGGGGATTGAAGTTCTGTGTAAAAGCTTTCACATGCTAAGCAGTATTGACCTGAGTATGATCCGAAATAAATATCGCCTTTAGCTTCAAGTTTTTTCCAAAACTCACCTGCGATCTTTGCATGTCGCTCTTCAGTTGTTCTTATAAAGTCATTATTAGAAATATTTAGGCCACTACAAAGCTTTTTAAAAACTTCAACCTGAGCATCAACATACTCTTTAGTTTTCATTCCAGCTTTTTGTGCAGACTCGACAAGTTTTTGTCCGTTCTCATCTGTGCCGGTTAAAAAGTGAGTCTTTCTTCCCTGCAGGCGATACCAACGTGCATAGCAGTCTGTGACAACCTTCTCATAGGCGTGACCCATATGAGGTGTTCCATTTGGGTAGTCGATAGCAGTAGTGATGTAAAAGTTTTCGGCCATGGGCCCGCTCCAAGATAAAAAAATATCCAATTTTATAACATGTGATTAGCGAATAGCCCATATTAGAAGAAGTTTACGCCAAGCGCTAATCTTATGAGAAACAACTACTCCTAGTATGTCGTCAAAGTGAACAGGCGTATCGTCTGTTTTAGCATTCAGTCCTCTCGTTTGAACAAGGTTATTATCACCTTGAGTAACATGACGATTGATATGCTTAACATAGTGGCAGATTAACTCTCGATCGTTTTTATAGACGATAATATCAAACGGCTTTAGAGGCTCGCTAATACTATTGACCGTAACCTGATCATTTACTTTTATGACAGGCTCCATACTTCCAGAAATAATTTTTATCGAAAGTGAACCGTTGGTCTTTAGATGCTTTTTAGCCATTAAAAACTGTATTCTTAAATCCTCAGGACTTGGCATTTAACTGCTCTCTTAACCATTCGTAAAAGCAACCAAAAGTAATTTTTTCAGCATAAGGTGGCGACCAGTACGTTTTGATTTTATCTTCGTTCTCTTTGAGAACTTTAAGTATCGGTTTGGCATGTGGAGCAATACTTTTATCAGCCGGAAGAACAGGCTCAAGTAATCTCATAGCATGATTAGGTGACAGGTTATAATGAATAGCACCTTCTGTGGATTCCACTTCAAAAAGAGGCTGTGCCTTGAGTGAGAGCAGGTGATGGTTTAAAAAGTTGTCGCCAATAACTAAGCAACTCTCTTGAATGTCAAAAAAAGACCAAGAGTTAAAATTCGACATCATATCAAATTGATTCTCAGATATAATAGTCGCTTTTGGGATAATCTTTTTAAGAATTCTAGGGAATTCAAATGCTGGGTGAACATCATCATGAGATATTTGGTAAAATTGATTTTCTCTCATGAGCATTAAAACAACGAAGTCTTCTTCCGCTAGGTCAGGCCTTGACTCTCTGGCTTTAATTAAGCTCTGCTCGAAAAATTCAGGTGAGCAATAAGCACCATTTACTAGAGTATAGAGCAAAACTTTTTTCGTCTTATCAGTGTATGGGTTTCTAGACACTAAATCGTAAAAAAGGGAGCTTATTTGAAGCTCCATAGGTAGCAGGGGTTGTAATTCCTTATTAAAAATCAAAGTACAGTCTAGATCGTGAAAGACGGTGCTATTAAGTGCATCTAAAAGTGAAAGTGCTCCATCTCGAACAAGCCAACATGGATGAGTGTTGAGAAGTTCTTTCGTTCTTGGCTCATAAGTAAAACATGGGTTTAGCGGACTGAAGTAATCCTTTGATAATGGATCTGTCGCCCATGTTAAGTGGAGATTTTCATAATTGCAGTCAGTTTTCTTGAATCCAGTTAAGTATAACTGCTCTACAAGCTTACTCTTGGGAATGTTATCAATCTCGGATTTGAGACTTTCTATAGTATGGGGCATATATGTCCTCGTAATAGCTACTATATGCTAGTGGAATTCGTGGATGGGAAAATGGGCTGTACTTATTACTTCTAAAAAGAGCTGCCATCGTTTTAAGTTTAAGGGTGAAGCCGGAAAACTTTTTGTTTCCTTTGAAAACAATTTTTTCAATCGTTTTTACATTTGAGTCGATTGAGAATCTTTTTTCATAAAGCTTATGAATCACAGACCTTTCCTTAGCGGAAGTCTTTGAATCATTAACAGCATTTTTAAGCTCTTCTATAAATATTTCATTATCATAACGAAGACTGTGGTTTTGCATTTTTACAGGGATCAGTTTGCAATATTTGTCTTTTAAAGCAAAAGAGCTATAGCCTGCCCAGTCAGTCAAAATTGTTTTTGTTCCACTCAGCAAGGCTTCAATGGGAGACATTCCATAGTCTTCGTCATTATGAAGACTTAAGCTTATAAACATATCACTTGCTAGGTAGTACTGCGAAAGTTCTTCAGGCTCTAAGCTTCCGACGTAATGAACTCTATCTTTTAGTTTTGCAGGAAGGTTATCTAACCTAAGTTGTACTCTGGATTGATATTGATTCTTTGCTAGATAATTTCCAATAAAGGGAGTTCCAAGCTGATCATAGGCTCCCGCAAATAAAAACAAAGGAGGCTTTTCATAATCCTTAAATGCTTTTTCAAATGAGTCGATGAGTCCTAGTGTATTCTTTTGAGGAGACAACCTACCTGTATACAAGAAAACAAAATCATCCTTATCAATGCAAAGATCATTTCGAGCCTTACCTCTTTTTTCTTGGTCGAAGTAAAACTTTCTTGTATCTACTGGAAACGGACAGTAATGAACACTTTTAGGATTTTCAACGAAACTAGAAATGAGCTCTACTTGTTTGTGTGAGGCGGCTATAAACTGACATTGATCTTTTTTAATTAACTTTTCAGTTGAAGTCCAGTCTACGGTGAAAAGCGTAAAGTCACCATAAACATGAAATATAAAATGACATCTCTTAGGCTGCAATTCTTTATAATACTGAAGAAATTTTAGTGGATGTGGTTGGTGATCCATGAAGATAAGCGTGTCTGGTTGCCAATCAAACGTTCTTTGAACTTCATTGATGAGATCAAGCTCCGATTGTGAATTATAATAATTAAAATACTCTATCTCTACTTGACCGTTAGACTGATCAGCTATTGAACGATAGCAAGCATCAATATTTGGGGTAATTATGCGACAACTCTGCCAGACTGATGGGTTTGTCGCTACAATAATAGCTAATTTGGTTTTCTTCATAATAAGTCCATAATATTAACATGAACTAGACGCTAGGTGACTCCTGTTTTCTATCGTGAAAAGATAAATTTATGAATAAAAGTCCTCCAAAAAGTAAGCTTCTTCGTTCCGTAAAACTTCTCGGTGCTGCAGGACGCTATGCAATAGGAGAGATGGCGCAAAAATACAAAACTGAGCAAACAAGTAAAGTAAATGCGGCTATTATAAAAAGGGCCACGGATCTAGTTTCAAGCCTCGATCAACTTAAAGGTTTTCCTTTAAAGCTAGGTCAATTACTAAGCCTTGATACGACTGGAATTCTTCCTGATGAAATCAGACAAATTTTTGAAAAACTACAAAACCAAGCGACGCCTGTTGATGAAGCTTTAATGAGGAAAACTCTTAAGAGTGAGCTTGGAGAAAAAATAAATGAACTTGACATAGATTGGACCCCACTTGCCAGTGCTAGCTTGGGCCAAGTTTATAGAGCAACGACTAAAGAGGGCGATAATATCGTTTTAAAAATGCAATATCCAGGAATAGAGAATTCTCTAGATGGTGACTTGTTAATTATAAAAAAAATAACGCCTTTGATAGCTTCTATGTCAGGTAAGAAAATCAAGCTTGATGGAGTCTTTGAAGAACTCTCTGAAATGTTTAATCGTGAAGTCGATTATGAAAGAGAGGCTAGGATGCATAAAAAGTTTATGGATCTCACCAAGGATTCAAAAGAATGGATGGTGCCAAAACTTTTCGATCGCTATTGCACTAAGAAAGTTATTGCAATGGAATTTGTAAGAGGGAAGACATTGTCAGAATGGGTACAGACTAATCCATCTCTTGAAGACAGAGAGAAAATCGCATCTATGGCCGTTGATTTATTTTGCTGTGAACTTTTTAATTGGAATATTGTTCAAACCGATCCAAATTTTGCAAATTTTCTTATTTTAGAAGATTCTAAGATTTGCTTGCTCGATTTTGGAGCTAGCATGGAATTTGGCGCTGGTTTTGTAGAAAAGTATCGCTCACTTTTAATTGCTTTAAAATCAGGTGATAGAAATAAAGTTATTGATTTATCGATCGACTTTGATCTTATTGATAAACGTGAAGATGAAAAAGGCAGGGAGTCTTACCTGCGAATGGTAGAGGTTTCAGTAAAGCCTTTCTTGCTTGATGGAAAGTTTAAATTTAGAAATGATGATTATATCGAGCAGACAAAGAATGTTTCATGGGATTTCATTAGAGATACCAAGTATTCTCCACCGCCAAGACATTTAATATTTCTGCATCGTAAATTGGGCGGGATTTATAGCTTGCTTCACCGAATGGATGTTGAACTCGACTTAAAAACATTTTGGCAGAAATGGATCGAAAGAAGTTAGACTAGCTCTTGTGTTATTGCTTTAGAAACACGATTCCAAATTCCATCCCAAAGCTCACCACTTTGATTTGAAAGACGCTTTAATAAGATAGCCTCGACTCCATTTGTTGCAGCTGCTTCGCGCATTTTTTGATAAAGCTCTCTTGCTGCTATTGCCGGATCAGAATTTAGAACTAAAGTCTGATACTTTAAACTTTCAAGTTCTCTAGGATGATCTTTTAGACTTAAGTACATTGGAACATCAGGCATATAATGATGTTTAAGTGTACCTGGCGAAACTGGACTTTCTTTAACGACAACCTCGACATCAACAACTTCTTTAATCATGCTGGCCGTAATAGCACCAGGCCTATAAATCTCAATATGGTCGTCAAAAATACCAGCGACTGTAGATTCAATACCAATCTGGCATGGTCCACCATCAATTGTATAAACTTCGTTATTAAACTCTGAGTCCACATGACTCTTTTGTGTCGGACTAGTTTTTCCAAACCGATTAGCACTTGGAGCAGCGAGAGGACCACAATGCCTGATAAGTTCTAAAGTGACTTCGTGATTTGGACATCTTAAACCAACGCTGTCTAATCCTGATGTAATTTTGGATGAAATAGATTCAGCTTTTGGAAGCACAAGTGTTAACGGACCAGGCCAGAACGTATTGGCTAAGACTTCTGCGTGCATAGGCCAAAAGCTTGTACTGTTAGCAGCCTGTTTAATGCTTGCTACATGAACAATGAGTGGATCAAAGCTTGGACGCTGTTTAGTCGTAAAAATTTTATCGATAGCATCAGAAAGATTAATCCTTGCCGCGAGTCCATAGACTGTTTCGGTAGGTATACCGACAACGCCACCAGCATCTAGTATTGATATTGCCTTTTTTAGATCTGTCGAACTCATTAAAATCCCTCTAACGGAAATTATCTCATATATAGTAGTTGTGTCTACTTTCTAAGGCTAAGATTAGTCATTCTGAATGCCTGAGTGTGTATATATAGAATTTTCTTTGTTTTAATTTGAAGATTGCCATGTGAAAATTGAATAAATTAAATCCCAAACAAGTGAATATTATATGTTTAAAGAATTCAAGCAATTTGCACTTAAAGGAAACGTTCTAGATTTAGCTTTTCTTCTTCACTTGCCGCTACCTCTTCATTCCATTCAAAGTATGTTTAAAGAATTCAAGCAATTTGCACTTAAAGGAAACGTTCTAGATTTAGCTATTGGTATTATTATCGGAGCTGCTTTTACTTCTATTGTAAAAGGTCTTGTTGATAATATTTTATCCCCAGTTCTAGGCTTAATTACTGGTGGAGTTAATTTGGCCGCTATGAAGATTATTATTAGCGGAGAAGGCGACCATGTTGTAACTATTAATTGGGGACTGTTTGTTCAATCTATAATCAACTTCGTAATTGTATCATTCACAGTTTTTTTATTAGTTAAGGCAATTCGATCTATGGAAAAGAAAGAAGAAGCAAAGCCAGTTGAACCGCCTGCTCCTTCTAAATCTGAAGTTCTTCTAGAAGAAATTAGAGATCTTCTAAAAAAGTAAATCTCTTAATCGATTTCACCGACTGCGCGCCATACAGCTGTTCTTAAAAGATCGGCTGCTATGACACCAAGATTAGCTTCTTCAAACTTCTCCGGCTTATCCATCTCTCTCGTTGAGACGGCAAATAAAACATCACCATCCCAAGGTGTGTGAAATGGATCTATCACTCGCGCCATTGAAGTATGTGCCATGATGGCCAGACGCTTTAGCGCTAAACGATCAAACTTAACATTAGTGATAACGGCCGTGATTGTTGTATTTCCTTTCGTCGGAATGCTTTCAATTTTTTCTTTCACGCGATCAAAAATATTTACACGCTCACCAGTTTTTTCATCGAGACTACCCTTAATGATTTTTCCTTCTTCATCAAGGACATTACCAACAGCATTGACCACGGTGATAACAAGAACTTTGATCCCATTTTTCTCAAAGTAAGCAGCGCCTTGACCTGAAGGCTCTGGCTTAAGCTCATTGAACCATTTACCGACACTAACGTGAGTCCCACCACCAACACGACCATAAGGAACTTTGTTCTTTTCTCTTGCATTAAAGGCTCTTGCCCCTAATTCCTTATCTGGGTAAACGGACGTTTTTCTACCAGTGAAATCATAGACAATGGCAGCAGGCACTGCAGGAATAGTATCGAACTTAACGACACCGCCGCGAAGTTTTAAGATCTCGGCCATAACACCATCAGCAGCTTCAAGACCAAATGTAGATCCACCTGATAATGCGATAGCGTCTAACCAGCCCCAAGTATTATTTTCATCAACTGATGATCCCTCGCGAACGGCAACAGCTCCTCCACGAGAATCCATGGCGCCAATAGCACCTTTGGGAAAATAGATGACTGTTGTACCTGTTGGTCCAGCAGGGTTTGTGGCAACACCCACTTCAAGGTTTTCGAAATTAGTTTTAAGCATAGTCTTTTCCGCGGATAGAGCGCATGAACACGCTAAGGCCACGAAAAGGCAGATTTCCAAACGCATGGAATAGCCTCCCGGGGTTGGTTAAAAAGTTAGACTTTCATACCGGCCGTGGAGACTTTCGTCACGAGACAAAATTCGAACTAATGGGTGTCAAAATTCCAGTTAAAGGTCTGTCCACCCGAGACCTTTTGGGTCGCTTGGGCCATGGAATCATTGGTAAAATAGAAGACAAATGGAACTCTCTCTCGCGGCGCGTAATTGGCGAGCCAGCTAGTCCACCAGCCTGGGTTCGTATGGATATTGTGGCTTCGAGGTGCTCCCGCAATATCATGAACAGCTTCACCGCCGTCACCGATGGGAGCCGTACAAAGCCAACTGGTACAGTTATGTGATTGAGAGCTTGAGGTTGGGCGATTGTTTGAAAGAGTGTT
>CAXBMT010000052.1:0-12773 GCA_963976925.1 uncultured Bdellovibrionales bacterium | reverse complement strand
AAGACCTACGAGCATCTTAACCCAGTTATTATCAACGTAGACTCACTGCTTTTTTACCAAGAGTTGAATATTGGTACCGCGAAACCCTCACAAGATGAGTTAGACGAAGTAAAACACCGACTTATCAATATCCGCTCAATTACTGACCCTCTTAATGCTGCAGACTATACTGAATTAGCTCTTAAAGAGCTTGAGGAGTGTTATCAAAATAATCGTTTTCCTATCCTTGTTGGGGGAAGTGGTTTTTATCTGCGAGCCTTAGTAAAAGGCATGTATGAAAGTGTTGATGTCTCTGAAGAAATAAAGAGCAAGGCAGATCAGCTCTACAATGAAAGTGGGATTAAGCCCTTTGTTGAGTTCCTAAAAAAGAACGATCCCGCCAGAGCTGCTCAATTACATGAAAATGATCACTACCGTATTCGAAGAGCTTATGAACATTTTCAAATGACAGGAAAGCCCATGGATCAAAAAGGCGACGAGTTTGCTGGTGGTGATCCCTATGACTTTAGCCAACACCGTCTCGACTGCTGGGACATTCTGCATCTTCATATGGAATTACCTCGGGACGAGCATGCTCAAATAATTTCAGATCGAACTGCAAGTATGCTAAAAAACGGATTTATTCAAGAAACAGAAAATCTTCTTAAGAATGGATTTACAGGCAAGGAAAAGCCAATTCAATCGATTGGTTATAAAGAGATTCTCATGATGATTGACGGAGAGCTTCAAGAAAAAGAACTTCAAACCAGAATAGAAGGCTCGACTCGAAAATTGGCAAAGCAACAAAGAACATTCTTTGCTAAGATTAGACCAAAGAGTGGACTACATCCTTTAAATGATAAAGATAAGCTCGATCAAATTGTAGCGACATGGCTAGAAAAAGGTGACCAATGACACAAAAAATGAAAATCATTATCATTTCTGATGGTACCGGTGAAACGGCAACAGCAATAAGCCGTGCCATCATGACACAATTTAAAGATCGCGAAGTTTTTTTCACTCGCTATAAAAATGTAAGATCAACAGACCAAGTCGACGCTATTTTTCAAGAAGCTGCCATCCATCACGATCTAGTCATCTATACAATCGTTTCCCATGAGCTTCGTGAGTATGTTTCGGAAGTTTCAAAAACAAAGCATGTTCGAGCAATCGATCTCATAGGTCCTGCCCTCGTAGCTTTTGGGAATTACTTTCAACAAGATCCTATTGCCGAGCCAGGCCTTCTTCACCAAGTCAACGATGAGTACTTTAATCGTGTTGCCGCTATGGAGTTTACTCTCAACCATGATGATGGCAGAAATCTAGAAAGTCTTCATTTGGCTGATGTTATCTTAGTAGGTGTTTCAAGAACCTCTAAAACTCCTCTTTCCGTCTTTCTTTCACTTAATGGACTCAAGGTTGTAAATGTCCCTTTGATTCAAGACTCTCCTCCTCCAAAGGAGCTATTTGAGGTCGATCAGCGCAAGATTTTTGCTTTAACCATTGATCCCGATGCGCTAATGCAAATTAGAAAGAATAGACTAGATCGCTTAGGAGCTGCTAAGCATACTGGGGATTATGCTGATAAAGAGAAGATTTTCTCAGAAATAGAGTGGGCCAACAACATATTCAAAGAAAATAAAAGATGGCCTGTCTTTAATGTAACGGATAAAGCTCTTGAAGAGACCGCTGCTGATATCATGAAACTCATAGCGATGAGAAAGAATAATATCTTCAAACAGAGAATTAGAAAGGAAACTGACGATTCTTAAAGTTCACAAAGATCAAAAGTATCATCTTCGTGCTTTAACTCAACACGAATAGTCTTTGCAATCCCATCAGATCTTCTATGAGTCAGTGTATGACTAGTTGGAACGTACTTTCCTTGAACGGTGAAATCTAGAGGATAAGCAATACCACCAGTGCTAAGAGGTAGTGTCTCAATACGGTTTTCACCAAAAAGTTCAAACTCAAGTTGACCCTTTAAGCAGTCTCTTGAATTAATGATATAACCAAAAGCTGCTGGACGCATTTCAGGAACCTCTATATTTCTCTCTGGCTCACCACTTGAAACAAGGATATTAGTTACATAGTGCTCTTTGCTTCGAGACTGAACTCTAAGAGTAAACTCTTTATCAACTGGGACTTCAATTTGACCTATAAAGTTAATTTCAACTTCTTTTCCATCGATATAAGCACGTTCGCGTCGCTTATCAACACCGATTAAAGTTACTTTAGCTGTATTTTTAACGCTAGCTGGGCTCTTACCGGCAGTTGAATCCACTTTCGGTTGTGCCGGAGTCGTGTTTACGACTGGAGCTGGTTGTCCCATTCCTGCCAACTCTAAAAGAGTATCTTTTCCAAACCAAGCAACTGCTGCCAGAATTCCGACAAGAGCTAATAATGCTGCTGGTGATGTTTTTGTTTCTTTTTTCTTAGCAGATCGCTTAGCAACCGTTCTTGTGCCACCCTTTGTTCGAGTGTTTACGCTTCTCGACTTAGTGCCAGCGCTACTTTTTAATCTACGTGTACCTGTCTTGTTTACAGAAGTTGAAGTTCTTTCAACTGAACCAGTCGTTGTAGCACGAGGCTTAGCATCAATTTGAAGATCATCTTCTGCTGAACTTTTTGTTTTTGTCTTTGTTTTAGTTGGAGCACTAGTTTTAGCAGCTGTTTTTGTTTGGGTCTGGGAACGAAGAGCCTTAAGTTTTGGGACTGCTTCTTCTTCCTCTTCAAATCCAAAGTCTAAAACTCTATTTTCTGGCTTAGCTAGCTCATCGTCTGAACTTCCAGCAGCAGCTGGAGTACTGGCTACATCTTGGCTAGCGCCTCCACCAGACTGTTCTCTTTTAAGATCAGCAAGGTAAGGCTTAAGATCAATTTTACCAAATTCAAAAAGCTTTTCACGATCTGTTTTAATTTCTTCCTTAAAAAGCTCTTTAGCAAAATACGCTAAGTCAGTAGCATTAAAGTCTGCTTTATACGAATACAAGAAACGTGTAAGCTCTTTATTCATCTCATTTAAATCATTAAATCTTTTTGATCTATCTTTTGATAGTGCCTTAAGAACGATTTGATCGAGCTCCTTTGGAACCATCGGATTGATACTTGATGGAGGTGGAACTTTGCACTCTTGAATTTTCTTTAACACAGCAAGATCATTTGGAGCTTTAAAGAGTTTTCTTGAACAAAGCATTTCCCAAAGAGTGATTCCCAACGCAAATTGGTCATAACGAGGATCAAGCTCTTGGCCATCAAGGTATTCCGGAGCAAGATAAGAGAGCTTACCTTTAATTGTTCCTGCTTGTGTTGCTTCTGAGTTTGTTTCTGCTTTTGCAATACCAAAGTCAATGACTTTGATAGCACCATCATAAGTCAGCATAATATTGTGAGGAGAAATATCTCTGTGAACAATATTAGCTGCTTTACCTGTTAGTTTATCAGTAAGCGTGTGAGCATAAAATAAGCCCTGACAAGCTTGAGAAACAATATAAACAGAGATTTCAATTGGAAAAATGAAACCGCGCTTTTTAAGTTTATCTAGGTATTCTTTAAGGTTTCGACCATCACAGTACTCCATGGCAACATAAAGTTGTCCATGCTGCATTCCATAGTCGTAAGTCTGTACAATATTCGGGTGAAGAAGACCAAAGGTTACCTTAATCTCATCCATGAACATTGTTTTAAAAGATTCGTTTTGAGAGTATTGCTGTTGAACCATTTTGATCGCAACAACTTTATCCGCCTGTTCACCAAGAAATCTTGCACGACAAATCTTCGCCATACCACCATCAACGAGGTGATCTAGAATTAGATATCGGCCAAATCTTTCGCGAGGTTTTTGATTACCATCAGACATTTTTTATTCTCCCGAACAATCATATCGGAAGAATATAGGCAGAACTAAAGCACTTTATGATTTTTGTTTACTGAATGAAAACTTCAGTAAAATTAGGGAATTGCAGTGCTATATTCTCTCTTTTTGGGCTTGGATCATCTAAGCAAAGACCAAAAACCTTATAAAGATGAAATGAGTTCTGATTAAAGTCCGGATGAAGGGTCATATAATTGGAAAATTGAGGAAGTGCGACGCTAGAATAGCCAGCCTCTTTGGCGTAGTTTTTAAACATAGTGTGAGAGACTTTCTTACTATCTTGAGCATAGGCCACGGCTATATATTGCTTACGACAAGCCCCTAAAGACTGCTTTTCAGACACTGAAAGCCAGCGCCAAAATGGACTTTGCTCATCAATACGAGTTAGTAGTAAGTCATAAATAAGTGTTAGTTCTGCATACCAAGAAGTTCGATCAAAATTTAAATTTGCATCCCAAGTTTGATTTGAAAATTTACCGCCACGGATAGAGAACTCTTCCTTGATGACTTGATTCTTGCTCAAGTTTGCACAACTCGAAATTAAGAAAAGTAGAACTAGTAACGCGCTTTTAGCCATTGCAAGACATCCTTAACAGCATCTTCATTCTCAAAGTCGTTCAATAAATCACGGTACGCTTTCTCATACTCAATCACATTGGATTTTTCTGGATCAAGAGCTTTTGTGAATAAACGTGAGAAGTTTGTTGAGCCTATTGTATCACTTCCTGATAGTAAGATTAAAGTCGGAACATCAATTAAATATGAAGCATTTTGCTCAAGCTTTATCAGCTTCTCTACTTGTTTATAAGTTCTAAAGATGAGCTGCTCTCTAAGCAGTGGATCTTCTGATTGCTTTATTCTAGCCTTCTCACTTAATGATCTATCAGACGTTTTCAAAGACCAAGGAAGTGTCACAAGATCGAATGGATGCCTCAGTCTGTCGTAAATAAAGCCGCTGGCTTTTGGAAGTGAGTTATTAAACCTTAAAAGAGGATTCGATAAGATTAAACCTTTTAAGGCCTTATCTGCAGGAAGACTTTGTCTGTGAACAAGTCGAATCCCAATCAGGCCACCAAATCCATGTCCACCTAAAATGACGGCATGGTCTAAAGATTTCAAGAAGTCTTCTACGTCATCGACTACATCTTCGTGACGATCGATCACTCCTCTAGAACCACCGGAGCGACCAAAACCGCGTAGATCAATAAGTGAAACTTGAAAGGATTCTTCACATAGAGCTTTAGCAAATTGCTGATAAATACCGTGATAATCAAAAAGATCATGGACGAAAACTATATGCGCGCGACTTTGATTTTGTGGAATGTATTCTTTAACGTAAAACTCACGAGTTTCATCGCGAGGAGAGATAAAAATATCATCTCTTATTTGAGTCATTAACGAGCCTGTTGGATATAATCTTCTATCGCTTGTTTAGCCTGCTCTCCTAAAGCATGAAAACGAAGAGAAAAGCCTTGTGAGCCTTCAAGTACTCGAACTACTTGTCCTGTAGCTGTGAAGGATTGAGCACCATTATCAGGATGAACATTAAGTTTAACTTCGTCACCACTCTTACAAGGAAAACCAGCAACTAAAACTTGTAATCCGCCGGTTGAAATATCGCGACAAACACCTTCATAAACTTCTTGGCGATCATGAAAAAGAAGCCTTGCAACGAATGGCTTTCTCACATGCATTCTTCTGTCACTTTCGTCGATCACTGGTGGCATATCACTTGTAATGCGATCAAAAAGTGGAGTCTCCGCTAAAAATTGCCAATTATCCATTCCTGGAACAAAGACAAATGTTTTTCCATTAATACGATTTTCTTTATAAGCTCGTCTCATTTGCGAGATAGAATATGGGCCGTACTCAACTTCATCAGCACCACGATCGTAACCAATCTTGATGGTGATACAGGCTTGGTCTTCTGATAAACCTGAGATATCCAAAACAGGTCTATCACCTTTTGGAGGCTCAGAAACTGCGGCTGCATCAGGAGTTGCTGGTGCACCAGAACCAGAAAGATAACTTGCTAACTGATCAACAGCTTTTGCTCTTTGCCAATTATCAAATCCCTTTGTCCAAACGTAAGATTCAGCATCAAGAGTGTTATCTTGAAATAATGCTGCAATTTCACTCTCTTCCACCGGACCGATTCGATCACTGCCACGGACGTAGTACCAAGACGACGACATGGATTCTCCTTATTTACATTCTCTAGTATTTTAACCCCTCGAAACTACATACCCAACATGGTCGAAATTGCCCATTTTTCCCTATTCGGTTCAAGTTTTCCCCTCTTTTTCCCGATAGGATCGATTGAGTATGTGTATTTAAACATAAAAGGCATCAACAATGGGGACGCCATGTTTAGTAGATTAAGATATTTAGTGGCCCTGACCGCGGTAATAATGGTTGCAGCTTCTTGTGGTGTAGAGGAATTTGCATCTAAGAAGAAAAAAGACTCTCTTTCAACGAGTCCAATTACGACAAGCACTCAAAGCGCTTGTTCAAACTTTACCTATATCAAACCAAAAGTTGATTTTCTTTTTCTATGGGATAATTCATCATCCGCTGTATTCATTAACGATCAAACTAGACAAGCTCTTAATCAAACAATTGATCTAATTTCTACCAGATTTGATTACCATATTATGCTTGCTCCTTTAGTTTTACCAAATGGCGCCAGCGTTAATAACTACGCTGGATTAATTGTTAGTGATACGCCTTCAGGTGAGATGACCAATACAGCTCTTTCAATGCGAATTGATCGCTCGGCTGCACAAAATCACCTTTCTAGTTTTCCAGCTGTTGGAAGTTCAGAATATGGAACTCAACGTGCCATTGATCTTCTTAATACAAACAAGACAACCTCATCAGGTGCTTTAAAAAATGCCTTTCGTCACGGCGCTCATACCATCGTAGTTGTCATGTCGACAGAAGATGATGATGGAGTTTTCCAAACTTCAGGAAGCGGTGACTTTCAAAAACTTACAAACTTTGTGTCACAAAAGACAAGTGCTCTTAATAGTTTAAAGAACTCACTTGATTCATTACAACTTAGGTTCTTCTCAATTGTTAGAAAAAGAGAATGTAACCAAAACTATGCACCGATGAATCCTTTTGCTTTCAGCGAGGCTTATCGTCGCGTTTCAGAACAGGTTTTCTACTCACAATCACCTCTTCCGGCCGATATTGGTAATAACCGTGATAGCTTTGATTTGTGTGACATTAGCGATTTCACAACTGTCTTTGATGGCATCAATAACTCTATTCAAGACTTTATTCTAGGACACAAATATAATTACTGGCCGGTGGCACAAGCTGGTGCCAATATTGATCCAAATCAAATCACTGTGACTAAAGATGGTGTAAGCTATCAACAATTAAGTGAGCCTGTTTTTGGTAATCCAGATGGCTTTAGCTTTACCAATTCGGTTCAAACTGTGAATACTAGGTTTGAGCCAGACTCTGGTGAGCCTTTCACCGGTTATGTGGTTAAGCTATATGGTAATGCACAAGTAACCTATCCAGAATGTATGTCGGTTAGAACTCAGACAGTGCTTGAGTGGTACGGCTATGCCCATCTTCAATCAAAACCAGTTGAAAGTTCAATTCGACTTAAGATTGATGGTATTACTGTGAATCAATGTCCATCTAATAATCCAAGTGGATGTAATGGTTGGGAGCTGATTAAATCAGGTGCAGGGCCTACATATATAAGTAATCAGAATATGCGCATTACTTCGCCAAATAACTTCACACCAAAATCACCGGGGCTTGTTAAGTCTGGTTATTTCTTAAAGCTTCATGGCAATGCAGCTTATTCAAATGGACAGTCTGTCGAAGTTATTTACGATCCTTCAGGAACCTAAGCTAGCGAGCCTTTAACTCGTTAGCTCTTTCAATCGCATTCATCAGTTTTATGGCCGGATACATTTTAACAATCTGGTCATAGTTAACAGTGGATGAAATTCTATTTTCTTCACCTACGACTAGATCATCACAAAGACCCTGATCGATAGCTTCTTTTAAATCCGATTCAGTGATTGCTGTGCCACTAGCAGCAAAGTCCTCTAGGATAGCTGATATATCACACTCAATCGCGTTACCCTTAAGTCCTTTAATCGTAATTTGATCCATGATCTTTTTAAGAAACATTTCACATTTGGACGAGATGACAAGTTTCTTATTATCTTCAACTCTACGTTGATTATGCAAAAAGCTCATCAAGAATTTAAAGCGTTCTGGATTAGCGATTTGAATTAACTTCATCGCTCCGTCTTCATCTTCATTAAGCTCGAGAAAGCCTTGATCTTTTAAAAGCAAAAAGAATTCTTCAAACTTTACGTCTTGAAGATTAAAAATATCTGAAGCGTAGAACTTCAAAATATTCATATGAAGATTGACGACACCATCAAGCTCTTCACCATGGGTTTTTAAGGCCATATAGATTAAAGAAAGTGCGCGAATAACATCATTATTTTGAAAGAACTTATAGTCTGCAACTTTGCCGCCTTTACCGTAACCAATAGAGTTACTTTCAAGTTCTTTTACTCTTTCATTGGTTTTTCTAAGGCGATCAGCGAGAGTATTAATAATTGTTTTAAACCAAGGATTTAGACCTTCCATGGTTTTAGCAAAGGCTACAAACGAAATCTCAACCATATCAGTTGTGACCATGGCGGAGGCTGAGCATGAACGACGACGAGCTTTTTGATCAAAGAACGCCATTTCACCGATCACTTCACCAGCGCGAAGTACTCCAATCTCAACAAAGCCTCTACCCTTTGGGCGAAACAAACGAATTTGTCCACGCTGAATGATATAGAGCGATTCAGCGTTATCATTCTCGTTAAAGAGGATTTCACCCGGCTTATAAGTTTTTAATC
This sequence comes from uncultured Bdellovibrionales bacterium, assembly GCA_963976925.1. Taxonomy (GTDB): domain Bacteria; phylum Bdellovibrionota; class Bacteriovoracia; order Bacteriovoracales; family Bacteriovoracaceae; genus UBA4207. The sequence goes on along the minus strand of CAXBMT010000052.1, from coordinate 4,028 downwards.
CGGATTTTTTAGCCCCTGCTGTACTCATCCAATTTTCTCCACAACACAAGCCAGTGCTTCACCACCACCGATGCAGATAGAAGCCAGACCATATCTTTTATTCTGATGAGCTAAAGCATTCATCAAGGTAACGATAATACGTGTGCCAGAACAACCGATCGGATGACCCAGAGAAACACCACCGCCGAAAATATTTACTTGAGCATGATTAAGATTAAATTCTTTCATTGCTGCCATAGGCACAACGGCGAAAGCTTCGTTGATTTCAAAAAGATCAATCTGATCAATTTTTAGTTTTGCTTTATCCAGTGCTTTTTTCATGGCTTCAACTGGAGCTGTTGTAAACCATGTTGGGTTTTGTGCATGTGAAGCATAAGAGACAAGTCTAAACTTGGCGCGATCTTTATACTCTTCTCCAGCTACCACTAAAGCGGCTGCACCATCATTGATGGTTGAAGCGTTAGCAGCTGTGATGGTTCCATTTTTATCAAATGCCGGTCTAAGACTAGGCATCTTATCAAAGTTAGCTTTGGCCGGACCTTCGTCTGTATCAACGATGACATCACCTTTTCTGCCTTTGACTGTTACTGGAACGATTTCATTAGCAAAGATTCCATCAGAGATTGCTTTTTGTGCACGCTTAAAGCTCTCGATTGAAAAGGCATCCTGCTGTTCGCGAGAAAATTCATATTTGGTCGCGCACTCTTCAGCGCAATTTCCCATTGGGCGATCAGAATAAACATCCCAAAGACCATCCCATTGCATTGAATCTTTAATTTCTCCGCCACCGAATTTAATACCAGATCTTCCACTTGGTAGAAGGTGTGGTGCTAATGACATATTCTCCATTCCACCAGCAATAACTAATTGGTTATCTCCAGCAAGAATTGATTGGGCCGCTGCAATTGTTGTACGCATGCCTGAGCCGCAAACTTTATTTATAGTTGTACAAGGAACACTTTCGGGAAGACCTGCAAAGATAGCGGCTTGTCTGGCCGGAGCTTGACCGGTTCCAGCTTGAACCACATGTCCCATGATCACTTCATCAACTTGATCGGGACGAATATCAGCTTTTTTTAAAGCACCAGAAATAGCAACGGCACCTAATTTAGGGTCTGAAACTGAAGAGAGGCTACCAAGAAAACTTCCGCTTGGAGTACGAGCTCCAGATAATAGATAAATAGACATAATGATCCTTAAATACTTGAAAAATTATGCTCTATTAAATCATACGCCGGCTGGTGAGAAAAGCTCACTTGTGCGAGCAATGAGAAGATCTCGCGCAAAGTTTGCACGCTCAGCATCACTCGCCCACTCCAGAATAACTTCCTCACTAAATCCAACTTTCTTCTCGATTGCAGACCAGCCTTTCGGATGGTGATAAGTAGACTTACTTTTGGCTACGCGAAGCGCAAAGCAACCGGGATTAAGGCGAGCTAGTAGCGCGTGAGAGACAGGACGTTTAAAAACAATGCGATCTGCGCTTAGGTGCTCAATCTCAGGTAGTTCTAGATCATCAGTTAATTCAACTTGCCACTGAAAAGCGATTCGACTTACTGAAACTAATGCCATAGATCCTCCATGAATTGATTATATCTCGAATCCTCAAAACCCATGAGGCGGAAGAATATTCAACAAACACCAATCAATTTGCTCTGGTACTACCGTTTTTAAGCAACAACAGGTATATAACGCTTATGATTAATCGAAAAAATGAAGACAAAAAAGGTACTCCCATCCCAGAAACATGGACGACGGGTGTCAGAAAAACTCTAAACCAGACTTATGCTCCAGAATGCAAAAAGCATAATAAAAGTTTTGATGTTCACGCTGAAACTCACCCAGACGAGCTCATCATCGCCATTAGTTTCTTTGATGCTGAAAGAACCGAAAGAATCCCTACGACATATATGGTGTCTGCAGATTTAAGTGGTAAAGCTCCAGCGCAGAAGATGCTCGATGCTATAGTTGATTCGGCAGGCGTCTTCTTTGATACATATTTTGCCACACCAGATTGGAATGAATATTTTGGTGAGTGGACTGAAGCTGAAGTTCGCGGCATTGAATTCTTTTATATCGTCAATCGTGAAAATATTCGTCTAAGTCAATTGGCCGATGAATTACTTGGAAGTGATGGTGATCTCTCCTAACGAAAATCTTGGCGAGAAATTTAATCTCGATTTTTTTTTAGAAGCTCGTGCAGCCTCGATTGAAATTGTTCGTGAGGTAGCTTCTAAAATAACTGAAGGCATGACGGAAAGTGAAGCTCATGATCTTTTAAAAATAGCATTTGAAAAAAATGGTTCTCAAAAACTTTGGCATCCAACCAAAGTTCGCTTCGGTGTTAATACGCTTAAAACATTTAGGGAAAAGTCAGAGCCTGATATCAAGATTAAAAACGGTGATGTTTTCTTTTTTGATATCGGACCGGTCATTAATGATCACGAAGGTGATTACGGTGAAACCTTTGTTTGCGGTCAAGATGAAAAAAACGATTTAGCCCAAGCTTGCCAGGATGTTTTCACAGAAACGGCTAATGCCTGGAAAGAACAAAACCTTTCTGGCCCTGGTCTTTATGCTTTTGCTGCTCGTGCAGCTGAAAAGCGTGGTTATCAATTAAACCTGGATATGGATGGTCACCGACTAGGTGATTTTCCTCACGCACTTCACTTTAAAGGTGGTCTTCCAGATCACGCTGAAACACCAAATCCGAACCTTTGGATTTTAGAAATTCATCTTCGAGATGTGGTTACCAATCGTGGTGCTTTTTTTGAAGATCTTCTGCAGTAATAAATCAATTTATTCTTTTTGCCGCTAAACAGAGCTCTATTTCGTCTGTAGTAATAAAATCAATTTTCTTTTGATGGTTTAACTCTAAAGCCTCTGTATCATTAATAGTCCATACACCACTTTCTTGACCAAAGATTCTACTAAAAAAAGTGTAAATTCTTAGAGGCTCGTCAACATTCATTCCACGTCTGAATTGAAAAAATGGAATAAATCGACTTAGACGAAGCGACTTAATTTCTTTAAACTTTCGTCTTAATTTTCTTAGGTATTTTGTCTTAAAAGATATAAAACGAATTTGATCAAAGTCGAGCTGACTAGATTTAATTGACTCAACAAATAGGTCTGTGGGCTTATCTTTAACTTCAACAAATGCAAGATGATCAGTTCCTCTAAAGACATGAAGAGCTTCACCTAATCTTGAAAATCTTTGACCATCTTTTAATCGACAATTCTCACTAATTTCAGCCCAGGTCATTTGAAAAACGGGGACACCTGTACGGCATTGAGTAGAATCATCCGAGATCACTCGATCAAATGTTTCATCGTGTAGCAAAATTGGAATACCATCGCTTGTATGACGGACATCAAATTCAACTCCATCAGCACCTACAGCTAGAGCCGCTTCGATCGATCCAATCGAATTCTCACTTACATCGGCAAAGTACCCTCTATGGGCAATACAACGAGCTGCAAATGCATCTGTAAATGACATAAGGAAAGTTGTAGCTAAGATTAATAATTTTTTCATTGATAAATTCTTTAAAAGAAAGCCCGACTTTCGCCGGGCTATCATTCGATTAGACTATTTTAATTCTTATCTTGGCTGAACTTGTATCAACTCTTCTTTTAAGATTTCACCGTCATAGCTAATTACAGCTTTCATTGAAACTGTTTCACCTTTAGCTTTCTTGTTCATCTTGTACTCAAGTTCAACTTGTCTACTCTCGCCGCGATCAAGAACACCGACACCCTCTTCAGATTTCGTGATCTCGAGCATTTTCGCGTCATTCTCTGAAGCTGGGATAAGCTTTACAGAGTAGGCACCTGGAACATAAGGGCGAAGACCAACAAGCGTAATTTTAACATCATGCTTTTTATAGCCAAAGATTCCCTTTAAGTCTGGTTCACGCTCAAACTGCAGACTTGACCCAACTTCTGGATTAGCTACAACTTCTACCGCCATACGAAGAGTCTCTTCGTATTTTGAGCTATAAGCATCACCTTTATGAGTCAACTTA
>CAXBMT010000051.1:0-12855 GCA_963976925.1 uncultured Bdellovibrionales bacterium | reverse complement strand
AAATCCCTTCATTAACAGGCGATGATACAAAACGACTTGTTTACCAAATTCTTTCAGAGAACCAGCGTAATGAATACGAAAAGAATATGGAACTTGATTTCTCTTTTGGAATTAAAGGGCTCGCTAGATTTCGTGCCAACGTATTTTATTCAAAAGGTGGCGTTGCTGCGGTATTTAGAACAATTCCAAGTATTATTCCAGATTTTAAAGCGCTAAATCTTCCAAAGGTCTTATTGGAAATGACTGATGTTTCTAATGGTCTAATCTTAATCACTGGCCCGACTGGTTCTGGTAAGTCGACGACTTTGGCAGCTCTTCTAGATCGACTCAACGAAAAAGAAGCTGGTCATATTATTACACTGGAAGATCCAATTGAGTTCGTTCACCCTCATAAAAATTGTATCGTCAATCAACGAGAAATAGGAACTGATACACTATCATTTCACAGGGCTCTAAAGTCTCTCTTGAGGCAAGATCCAGATATCGTTCTGGTTGGTGAGCTTCGTGATGCTGAGACAATTGAAGCTGCACTAACAATTGCAGAAACAGGTCACTTAGTTTTCGGAACGCTCCATACAAACTCATGCGTACAAACGATTAATCGTATCGTAAACGTTTTTGCAGCTGATCAACAGGATCAAATTAGAACGCTCTTGTCATTCGTTCTTCAGGGTGTTGTGGCACAACAGCTAATACCAAAATCTTTTGAACCAGGGCGAGTTGCTGCATTGGAAGTTATGGTTCCAAGTTCTGGTATTAGAAACTTGATTCGTGAAGATAAAATTCACCAGATCTATTCTCAAATGCAAATCGGTCAAGATAAATCAGGCATGGTCACTATGAATCAGTCTTTAGTTAGATTCGTTGAGTCCGGCTTGATTTCACCTGAGACCGCCATGACTTATGCTACGGTTCCAGAGGAGCTGGCTAAAAAGCTTGGCCTAAAAGGTGAATAGATAATTGGAGTTAGATTGTAATGGCTAATTATGGCTGGGAAGGATTAAACAAGGACGGACAACGCGAAAGCGGAACCATCAATGCAGTTGATGAGAAAGAGGTTCGCCGTGCTTTAAGAGCTCGCGGTGTAAGATTAAAAAAAATAACTCCGCCATCATTTCTTGAATTTGATATTGGCGAGTGGATGGTTAAAAGAGGTTTTGCAAAAGCCTTTGGCCCCAGAGAGCTTATGACTTTCACTAAACAGTTAGCAATTATGACTGACGCCGGTGTACCGATCATTCAAGCCTTAGAAATTTTATTTAAGTCTGAGAGAAACCCATCTCTTAAAAATGCCGTTAAAACAATTGCTTCTGATGTTGGTGAAGGTAAAACCTTGGCTGAAGCCATGTCGAAGCAAAAAGGCTTTGATCGTCTTTACTGTAATCTGGTTAAGGCGGGAGAAGCTGGTGGTATTTTAGATGAGATCCTTAGAAAGCTCGGTGAGCATATGGATAGGGCGGAAAAAATTAAGGCTCAAATTAAGTCAGCTATGACATATCCAGCAATTGTTGTCTTAGTCGGTTTGGCTGTTATTTGGGGCCTAATGACATTCGTGGTGCCTCAATTCGTGGGTATGTTAAAAGATTCTGGTCAGGAACCACCATGGATTACACAGCTCGTAATTGATATATCGAACTTTGTACAAGAGTATTCTTTGATCGGTATCCCTGGCATGTTAGTGGGAGTTGTTCTACTTCAAAACTATATAAAGACAACAACAGGTAAAATTGCCTTTGATAACTTTATGATGAGGCTGCCAGTTTTTGGGCCAATTGTTGTTAAGGGTAACCTGGCATCCTTTTGTAGAACGATGTCGACCCTATTGAGCTCTGGGGTGTCACTTATTGATTCGTTGGAAATTTGTGTCGAGACGATTGATAACGGTGTTGTTGCCAATGACTTAAAAACAGTTAGAAAAGCCATCGAACAAGGTAAAACTCTAACTGAGCCACTATCTAAAATCGACTACTTTCCAGATATGGTCTCTCAAATGATCAGAGTTGGTGAGCAGACAGGTCGAGTGGATAATATGCTAGAGAAGGTTGCCGAAGTATTTGAGGAAGAGGTTAATAACTTGGTCACCAATATGACCAAACTGATCGAACCCTTTATTATCGTGTTCTTAGGTGGCATGGTGGCAACAGTTCTGGTCGCTATGTACCTTCCAATCTTCATGTCTGCCGGCGGTGCTTAAAAATAACTTGCCGAAATTACTAGATATGGCAAAATTAAATAAATATCGCATTGATTTAAACCGATAGGGTGTAAAATAGAATTAGAAAGTGGCTGACCAAAGGTAACATTGCTTTGAGACTCTTAATGTTGAAAAGTGTGGGATCTAAGAAAAGCCGCAATCTAAATTCCTACCTTGTAGTCATCGGCTCTTAATGTCGGCGATCAATAAGGGAAATCCGGTCATCTTAATTGACCACTTTTGGAGGTTCGTATGTTTACTTTTTTTAAGGACTTAAAAGTCCAAAAGCAGTCTGGTTTTACACTCGTAGAGCTTATGGTTGTTGTTGCTATTATTGGTATTTTATCTGCTGTTGCTATTCCTAACTTTAAACAGTACCAGGCTAAGTCAAAGACTTCTGAAGCTAAGCTTCAACTTGCTGCTCTTTATTCAGCCCAACTAGCTACTGCTGCAGACTTTGATACCTATGCAAGTTGCCTAGCTTATATTGGGTATGATGCTTCAGGGGAACAGGCTAACCGTTATTACTCTGTAGGTGTAGGAGCCTTTGCATTTCCTACAGGTGTTAGTACTAGTATTCGAAACGCTGGCTGTGTTCAGACTTCTGGAACTGGAGTTAATTGGTATCCAGCAGGTAAGGCTGGTACAGGTACTCCAACAATAACTCTTCCAGCTCACTCTATTGACACTATCGCTACTACTCAAACAGCATTTGTAGCTGGTGCGGAAGGTATTATTAGAACAGATGGAGCCACTACAAATGGAGCAACTAGCCAGTGGTCAATTGATCAGAACAAGTTATTAAAACAAGGTAATAGAGGTTATTAAGATTTTTTTAAACTTTTAAGGCAAAGCCCCTCAGTTTGAGGGGCTTTTTTTATTCAAGCGGTAGGGCTTCCATTCTCTGACAGCTTTCCATTTATTGTTTTGGTCAATAAAATATTTATCACCAAAAAAATCTGTCGTAGCACATTTAGAATTATCCGGATTACTCGCAAGGCAGTTAAGGTCCATCTCAGCCTTGATATCGTAAAGATATCCAGCTAAAAGATTTTTAACATCTTCATCCTTGGCCTCTTCCCATGTGATGAGATATAACTCATAAATCTGCTCGAGTTTTATATCACCATTAGCAAGACGTAATTTATTTATTACAGAAAGTAATGACGGATATTTTTGTTGTGTGACAGAGTTATCATAAATTCGGTCATAATACTTTAAGGCAAGAGAAGTATCGCCAATCTCAAAAGCCGCATTAAAGCCAGCGTTATAATTTAATTTAAAATCATCAGGAAAAAACTTTGTACCAATCGAGTAGATAGTGTCGGCCCCATATATATCGTCTTTGACAATAGAGAGGTATTGCCCACCAAAAAGATAGTTGTGATAAAACATTGGCTCTAGCTTAGATATTGTTAAAAAACGATGATACATCCAAGAATTGCCAGAACCTTGATAATGTTCAAGATCAACTTCAATTAGTGTCGTAATCCATAAAATTGAACTTAAAAGCCTAGAGTGTCCAAAAGAGAGTAAGTTGACATAATCACTCTTTAAATTCACAGCAGACTGTTCTTTACTGACAGAAAGCTTGGGAAGTGGATAAGACTTGTCGAGTTTAAAGGCATAGAATCCAAACAAAAGTATGGAGAACAATATGACGACAATCGCGAAAATTTTTTTAAAGTTGATCACATCCATGAAAAGATTATAATTGATTTATGATTGAGCTAAAAGGAATAAGCAAATCTTTCAAGAAAGACTTTTATTCTGCTAAATTCCACGCATTAAAAAATGTTTCGTTTAAAATTAATGAAGGTGATCTTGTAGGATTTCTCGGGGCTAATGGTGCCGGAAAGACAACATCTCTTAAGATCATTCTAAACTTTATAAAAGCAGATAGCGGAACAATAGAGTATTCCCCCAAAGTAGGTGGAGACTTTAACAGTTTTCTAAAAAACTTGGGCTATTTGCCTGAAAGACCTTACTTTCATGCCAACTTAACTGGAAGGGAGTTCGCCGAGTATATGGCAAAGCTTCACGACTTAAAAAGAGATGATTATACTCAAAGTATAAAAATGTGGAGCCAAAGACTTAGAATTGATCATGCTCTTGATCGAAAACTACAAAACTATTCAAAAGGAATGCTTCAGAGAATTGGCTTTGTAACGTGCTTAATTCATAACCCATCATTTTTGATATTAGATGAACCTGTTTCTGGTCTTGATCCGGTCGGTAGAAGAGAGATCAAAGATGTAATGCTTGAATTAAACAAAATGGGGAAAACAATATTTTTTAGCAGCCATATTGTTTCTGATATTGAAGAGATTTGTAATGACTTAATCGTTCTTGATAAGGGTGATTTAATTTACAGTGGCGAAGTTGATACTTTATTGAAAAAAGAAAGTAAAAATATATCGGAAGCAATATTTGAATGTAACCAGATTGATTTATATGCAAACTTTGGGAAAATTGACCAATTATCTAAGAATAGTTTTAAGATTATTTTGGAAAAAGATAATACTGAGTTTCTAAACCAACTAAACTCGAATAAAGATCGTCTTATAAAGTATTCGGAGCTAAAACCAACACTTGAGCAAATAATCTATAAGAGTGACGGATGAAAAAAATCCTTATCGTGGCAAAGTACACATTTAGTGAAGCAGTCAAAAGTAAAATTCTTTTAAATATTGTTTTTCTTGGATTTGCATTCTTGCTTAGCTCCTATGTCGCTTCTGAATTAACCTATGGAACTCCAGAAAAGACATCACTTGATATTGGTTTAGGACTAACTTCTATTGCTGTGAAAATTATTGCATTGTTTTATGGAGTTAATATTGTCCAAAGTGAAATAGAAACCCGTTCAATTTACTTGGTTCTTTCAAGACCAATCACAAAGGTTCAATACTTTCTGGGTCGTCTGTCTGGTATGTCGGCAATTCTGTTTGTAAATGTAATCATGCTCGGATTAATATCTATATCTTTATATTACTTCCTTGGTGGAAGTATTAGTAAGCTTATGATTTGGGCAATCTTCTTTAGTTTTGTTGAGTCATTGTTATTGCTTCTCATCGTCGTCACTTGCTCACTATTTTCATCAAAGGTGTTAGCCGTTCTCTTGGGTATAAGTGCTTATATCTCTGGCTATGTCTCTACTGCTCTTTTGGAGTCGAATCAATTTGTGAAAACGGGATGGTTTAATTTCGTTTTGAAATTTCTTAATAGCTCACTACCTAACTTTTCAAGATTAAACTTAAAAGATTATATTCTTTATGAACAATCCATTTCATTAAATACTCTTTTTGCGACGTTGGGACATGCAGCACTCTTTGTTGTGATTTATCTCGTTATTGGTAGCCTCTTAATGAAGAACAAAAGCCTCGACTGATGATATACCTAATTTACTTTTTTATTTTTTATTTAGGTTCATTAATCGGTAGTTTTATGAACGTTGTAGTTCTTCGACTTCCAAACGGTAAAGATGTTGTCTTTGATCGATCGGGATGCCCAAAATGTAAAAAACTGATCTCTTGGTATGATAATATACCAATCTTTTCTTTTTTATTTTTAAGAGGTAAGTGTCGTAGTTGTCGTACTTCAATCTCCTTTCAGTATCCATTATTTGAGCTTTGGCACGGTTTACTAGCTTTTATTATATTTTATAATTGGCAAGTGATGGGTCTGACTGAATTTTACATTTCACTATGTAAGTTCTTTATTGCAGCAATCTTTAGCGCACATATTTTAATTGATTTAAAACATCAACTTCTTCTAGATGTTTTAAATCTCGCCCTTTTACCATTCGTCATTGTCATGGTGTGGCTTACAGGCCTATGGCAAGATTCATTGGTGGGTGCGGCTGTAGGTTTTTTCTTTCCACTTTTGGTGACATGGATATTTTACTTGCTGCGAGGAAAAATTGGTCTTGGAGGCGGGGACATAAAGCTTTTCGGTGTGCTGGGTGCACTGTTTGGAATAAAGGGAGTTATTTTAAATATCTTTAGTAGCTGTATTCTCGGCAGTGTCGTAACGATTACAATGATTGTGTTTAAAAAGACAAAGTCTGATCAGTACATTCCATTTGGCCCCTATATTCTTATCATTTCATTAATTCAGATGCTGTTCCCTTCATATTTTGCATTGTGGCAAAACTTCCTTATTCCGTACTAATAAGCATGTTGCATTAAAAGGTTGAAATCGCGTTGCACGTACAGGTATAATTTGCCTACGCCCGTATATTATGGATTTTGTGCGGCGCAGGAGTTAGATTGTCAACGCCATTTGACCCAAAGAAAGTCATTGATGACTTGGTCGAACAAATTAAAGATAGCCTTAAACTAGGACCTCGAAACCTAGTGGGAATAGATATCGGCTTTAGCGCGATAAAGATCGTTGAGCTCAAGAAAAATAAAAAAAATACATACGAATTAATTAAGCACTCATTTGTTCCTCTTCCTGAGGGCGCTCTCATTGAAGATGAAATTCAAAATGGCGAGCAAATCACAGAAACAATAGAAAGAGCTTATAAGCAAGGAAAGTTTGGAACACCAAATGTTTGTCTCGGTTTATGGGGGCCAAATACAATCGCGCGTAGATTGCAACTTGCAGGTGGAACAACGGAAGAGATTGAAGACCAAGTAATATGGGAAGCGGAACAGTACATTCCTTTTGATGTTGAAGACTCTAGTATCTCATTTCATATCATTGGTGAAAATGAAGGTGGTGGTGTTGATGTTGTTGTTGCTGCTGCTAGAAAAGATGTCATAGATTCGTTTAAAGATTTAATCGTGAATGCAGGATTAAAGGTTAAGATTGTCGATCTCATTCAAATTTCTTTAGTAAATGTATTTGAAAAAGTTGCAGCTGAAGAGTTGGAAGCAGCCGAGAGAAGTTCTTGGGTCATACTTGATATCGGAGCACAAAAAACAGAATTCTTAATATACAAAAATGGAATGATCTCTTTTGCTAAGCAAATTAATATCGGTGGCCTAATGATCACCGAAGAAATCCAAAGGCAAATGGGAGTTAATTATAAAGAAGCAGAAGACTTAAAGATTACAGGCGATGATAAGGGTAATTTACCAGAAGAAATTGTTGAAATCATGGATGCCGTTATAGAAAGCTTCTTTGCAGAACTTAAAAAGACACTGGATTTCTATATAAGCTCTACTTCTGATGAAGCTTTTAGTGGATGTTATATCACAGGTGGAAGCTCCCAAATACCTGGACTACTTGAAGGCCTTGAGGCATTGCTTGGCTTTAAAGTTAGCATCCTAAATCCATTAGATGCCGTTACCTACGATGAGTCTGATTTCGATGACGAAGAATTAAATGACTTATCTTATCGAGGTACCTGTGTAATTGGACTTGCAATGAGGGAGTTGAATTAATGATTCAAATTAACCTCATTGAAAAAAAGAGTAATTCAAAACCAGTTGTGGTTTTGGGTGTTGATGTACGCACAATTAATTTTAAGTTTTTCTTCGTTGCACTAATTGTCTACTACGTACCAAAGAACTATCTAGCAGGAAGTTGGCAGGAAGAAATTAATGTTATTGATGCTAAGATAAAAGTTCTAGATGCAGAATCTAAAGAAGTTAGAGAAGACTTAAAGTCTTTTGACGGTGTAAAACAAGAGTTAGCGCTCTATAAACTCCAGATTGAAAAACTTAAGGAAAGATCAACTCAAGTTGATAAAATCTTAAAAGAAAAAACCTCACCCAAAAGACTTCTCGAAAGAATGGCCAGAGTGTCACCAAAGGATTTGTGGTTTGATGATTTAAGAATATCTGATGACCAATCTTTTTTCTTAAAGGGTGGAGCTGATAGCTATAAGTCGATTGGGGATGTTATAGTAACGCTCAATGAGACACCGTATTTTAGTAACAGCTTAAATCTAGCAAAGTCAGAGACAATAACTCAGGTTGAAGGTGGAAGAGAGTTAAGACATGAAAGCTATGAAATAAATGGTAAGATTTCCTCTTTTGAGATTGTGGGGAATTAGTCATGTTTGCAAAGCTCATGAAATACCTCCCTATAATGATCATTTTGTATTCACTCTTTGATTTGAATACACTTTGGACAGAACACCAGGAATTAGTGGAAAGTAAACAAGGTGTTGTCCCAGCGATACAAAATAGAATTGCAAAACTTAAAAAAGAAAGAAAAGAGGTTGATACCTTTATGGCCGATATTGAATCTGCCAAAAAGAGAATTGAGCTAGTTGCTCAAGAAGTCGAAAGTCTCCAAAAGAAGCTACCTTCAAACATTTCGGATCCGGAAAACCTGGCAATGTTTCAAGGCTTTACAGATAATCTCAACATTAGAGATGTAAGCATCGTTCCTGGACCTGAAGAGAATCTCGGATTTTATTATAAAAAACGATATGAACTAAAAGGTAAGGGTACTTTTTTACAGTTTTTAATTTTAATGGAGAAAATTTCTGAAAATGAGCGTCTTTTAAATATCAAAGCACTTAGAATGTATAAAGATGACTCAACACAGGTCCGTGGTAGGTTTCAATTAATTAAAGCTGAAATGTCTATCGAAGCATATAGATATAACCCAAATCATAAAGAAAAAAGAGAGATTGAAGCTCCTGTAAATAATGAGGAGGAAAAAGCATGAAGAAATTAGTCTTTATTGTTTTATTAATTTTGAACTCATTTACAGTAAATGCTCAGGATAAATCAAAGCTTCCAGAGTTTTTCCAGCGAACCCAAACTACAATAACAAATCCCTTTGAAATGAGGGATCCGTTTAAAAGAAGAGCCTTGAAACTAAAGTCGTCAAGTACCAAGGATTATAAATTAGATAAAACGATCTTTTCAAATTTACCGACACTTGATGGAGTTCCACTTGATCAAATAAAGATAACTGGAGTAATTCTTGGCGATGCAAGAAGAGCTATAGCGAAAATAGATAAATCCAGTGGGTCAGATGGACAAGGGGCTGCCGATCCAGCTGCTCCAACCTTTGTAATTAAAGAAGGTATGAAACTTGGATTTAACCAGGCTGAAGTAAAAGCAATTTTACCAGGTGGCATTGTTTTAGTTGAAAAGATTAAGAACGTTTACGATCAAGAAGAATATATTGAAACAATAATGCCAGTAACAATGGACTAAAATACTATTTTTACTGATTAAGACAATAAGTGTTAGAATATAATGGAGAAAAAGGATTTTCTTCGAGGATATATATGAAAAATGGATTTTTCTTTTTTATAACAGCGATACTCTTGATTTCAAATGTCAGTGCGACTGAGCTAAAAGCAATTAACTTTACTCAGCAGGGTGAAATTAGTCAGCTTGAGCTGCTGCTAGATAAAAATGAAGTTAAGGCATCAAAATTTCAAATTAAAGAAGATAAGCAAATCATTATTGATTTAATAGATGTAACAAGTACTGAACGTGTTATGCGTTCGTTCGATGCGTCTGAGTTTAGCGGAGCAGTCGTTTTTGTTTCAGCTTATAAAAAACCAGAATCTAAAAATGATCTAAGAATCGCAGTCCAATTAAGAGACAACGTAAGATCAGTTTTAAAAAGAAAAGAAAATGCGATTGTTCTTCAAATCGAAAATCGATTTGGTGTTTTTAATCAAAGAGTTATTGAAGAAAATGATGCTTTTGAAGAAAAGGTAACAGAGGCTCAGTCGAGAGCTTCTGAGTTACTTGTGCCTAAAACCGAATCAATTGACGATATTCTCGAAAACTTAACTCTTTCTGGGCAAAAGAAATATATTGGAAAAAGAATTTCTATTAACGTTAAAGCTGTTCCAGTCAGTGATATTTTAAAGATGATCTCAGATGTATCAGGTTTTAATGTGATCTTAACTGATGACGTTAAGAAGACTGAGCCACTAACTTTATCACTTACTAATGTTCCCTGGGATCAAGCCTTAGACACCATCCTAACTTTAAATAAACTAGTGGCAAAAAAGAATGGAAAAATCTTAATTGTTCAAAGTCTTGTTAGGGCGACAGAAGATAAAAAACTTGAGGCAGAATCAAAACTCCAAGCATTGAGTAATGAACCTCTAGTAACTAAGATCTTTCCAATCTCATACGCCACGACGAAAGATCTAACCGCAATTATTACAAGCTATATTACAAAAGAGAGAGGCAGTATTGCAGAGGACGTGAGAACCAACTCTCTTATTGTAAAAGACACAACAGAGATCATTGAAAAAATTAGAAAAATTATTGAAGTGCTAGATACACAAACTCCGCAGGTTTTAATTGAAAGTAAGATTGTCGAAGTATCTGAATCTTATTCAAAAGAAATTGGTTTAAAAAACGGATTTAACTTTGGCTATGATCCGATTGGTGCCCCAGCGTTGGCGGCGGGACCGATTGTTGGAGGCGGGGCCGCAACCGTGGCAGCTGGAGGCGTTGATACAGGTCCTGGATTTTCATTTAGCTCAGCTCCAATCAATGGCGAATCTACAAGAAACCTATTTTCACTTTCAATCGGACAATTTGGTCGACTCGTAGATCTAAACTTTGCTCTTCAGTTAATGGAAAATGAATCAAAGGGTAAAATTATTGCAAGTCCAAAAGTTATTACTCAAAATAAGAAGAAGGCTAATCTAACGACTTCTGATACAACAAGTTTCTCTGTGACTAATGGAGCAGGAGATCAAGCGGTAACTTCGTTTCAAGAGGTTTCAGCTGACTTAACCTTAGATGTAACTCCTCAGGTAACAAATGAAGGCTCAATCGCTCTAGAAATCTCAATTTCTAAATCTCAATTTGGAACTAGACCTTCGCCAGATGCGCCACCAAACAAACAAACGAGAAAAGTTGAAACGAATGTTCTAGTTGATAATGGCTCAACCATTGT
Source organism: uncultured Bdellovibrionales bacterium (assembly GCA_963976925.1). Lineage (GTDB taxonomy): Bacteria > Bdellovibrionota > Bacteriovoracia > Bacteriovoracales > Bacteriovoracaceae > UBA4207. The sequence continues at coordinate 1,820 of CAXBMT010000051.1, read as the reverse complement.
TTTAGGTGGAATTTACTCTTATACAAAAAGTGAATCAATGTCAGGTATTCCTTTCTTGAAAGATATTCCTCTAGTCGGTTGGTTGTTTAGAACACCTTATGCTCCTTCAACAACTAAAAATGAAATGATCATTTTTCTTACCCCAAGAATTATCAACCAAGAAGAAGCTGGTCTTTCAGACAGAGGATGATAATGGAAGCTGCGTTAGTAAAAAAGTATGAAGATATACTAGCGAGTGATCCCTCGTCTCGAGTTTTTGCACAACTTGGTGAGCTCTATAGAAAACTGGGAATGACTGATAAGGCCTTAGCAGTTTATCGCGATGGTATTCAACGTCATCCATCATACCTACTCGGTTATATGGGTCTTGCTTTTTGTTATTATGATTTAGAGCAATTCCAATTAGCATATGCGACTTTAAGACCCATTGTTGATACATCAAGAGATAATATTCGGCTTCAAAAGCTCTTTGCTAATTCATGTGAAAAATTAAATTACAAACATGAAGCACTTACAACATGGAAGTATCTCCTCTTCATAAATCCAAAGGATCCAGAGATTTCGGCAAAAGTCCTAGCACTTGAATCGCAAGGTGATGATCATCAGGAACAAACTAAGTACCCACAAAAATTTGATGTCGATAGAATCAATCCTTCTCCAATAGACGATGTTGATGATTGGATTAGAATGGACTTATCAAAAAATTCTGATGAAGAACCTGCTACAAAAAATGAAATTGGTACACAAGTTATTAATCTTGAAGCTTCGACTGAAGAGGTGCGTTCAGATGAAGCTGAGTCACCATTAATGAGTCTTACGCTGGTTGATCTGTACTTGGCGCAAGGTCATCTTGAAAAGGCAAAAGACGTCTTAGAGAAAATGGCAGACCTTAATCCATCCGATGAAAGAATTGTTAAACGTCTAAGTGAAATTAATAAAGAGCAAGTTGAATCTCAAAAGCCTGACTCATCTGAAGAAGATGGACATGCTGCTCTTTTAAGCATGGTCGAAGAAAAGCAGAATAGTATTACTGATGAAGATGATGAAATCAGAGTTGAATCTGTTAATCTTTTAGATAAATTTCTAAGTCAAATAAAACAGCGCGCTGAGCAAAAAACATCACAATCATAATTTTCTCTAGAGGTTTCTATGAATATTCTTGTGCTAAATGGGCCAAACTTGAATCTGTTGGGTGATAGAGAGAATGACGTTTATGGTAGCCAAAGCTTAGATGAAATTGAAAAGGCAACTAAAGCCGCGCTGCATGCATTTAAAGTCGAATCAACGTGGAAACAGAGTAATCATGAAGGCGAAATAATTGATATTATTCATGACTTTCGTTCGTCTAAATATGACGCACTCATAATTAATCCAGGCGCTTATTCTCATACTTCCGTAGCCATTCTAGATGCGCTAAGAAGTGTAAAAAAACCAGTTATTGAGGTACACCTTTCCAACACGAATAAGAGAGAGGACTACAGGAAGACTAAGTTGACGGCCCAAGCAGTGGAGAGCATTATTGAGGGCCTAGGAAAAGACGTCTATCTAGTTGGAATGTTATCTTTGATAATCAATAAGGGTCTGTGGAAATGATTGATACAACTAATTTAAGAAAAGGCTTAAAAGTAGAAATGGACGGAAAACCGTTTGTAATTTTACTGGCAAGTTTTACTAATCCAGGCAAAGGCTCAGCTTTTTATAAATGCAGAATGAGAAACCTAGAAACTGGTCAAGTTATTGAGAGAACTTTCAAGTCTGGTGTATCAACTGGATTAATTGCTCCAGATCTACAAGAAAGAGATGTTGAGTACACTTATAGC
>CAXBMT010000050.1:0-12902 GCA_963976925.1 uncultured Bdellovibrionales bacterium | reverse complement strand
AGTCGCTGGATTCCAAAATGGCAAGACTACAATGCCGATCCTTCTGGTCGGGCAAATAAAATGCATACAAAATCTATCGCAATCTAGAATAGATTTGTTAATGTGGACGTATGATAAATATTTTATACGTCCTCGTTATTCTTATTATGACTTCAGCTTGTTCTTCAACAGAGCCACCAAAAGTTCCAATTAAAGAATTAAAAAACAGTGAAGTACCGCTCAATATTGAGACGGTGTTAAAAGATGCTGATGGAGTTATTTGGAGCTTTGTCATTCTTCCTGATGGGCGCTATTTATTAGCACTTAGAGAAGGAGAGTTTAAAGTTTTTGATCCTAAGACGAAAAAACTTAAAAGTGTGTCTGGTGCACCAAAAGTCTATGCTGACGGGCAAGCAGGTTTGTTAGATCTTGTTTTAAGTCCAACTTTTAAAAAAGATAAAAGAGTTTATTATACATACTCAGGTATTGAGAAAAACGGCTCTGCCACGACACTTGCAACAGCTATCTTTGATGAAGATAAGATGAAAGATACAAAAATCTTATTTGCAGCAAGACCTATTCAAGATACGCCTTATCACTTTGGATCACGTATTGTATTTGATAATGAAGGGCATCTTTTTGTTTCAATTGGTGAGCGAAATATAAGAGACTTGGCGCAAGACTTGTCGACTCATATGGGAAAGATCATTCGTCTTAAACTTGATGGCTCTGTTCCAAGTGACAATCCCTTTATCTCGAATAAAAAAGCAAAGCCTGAAATTTGGAGTTATGGCCATAGAAATCCTCAAGGTTTATTTTTTGATAAAAAAAATAATAAATTATGGGTTAATGAACATGGGCCAAAAGGCGGAGATGAAATTAACTTAGTTAAAAAGGCTGCAAACTATGGCTGGCCTTTGGCCACTTATGGACGTGAGTACTATGGCCCAAGAGTTTCTGATAATGTCGCGCTACCGTTTGCTGAAGATCCACGTCACGTCTGGCTTCCTTCAATTGCCCCAAGCGAACTTATCATTTATGAAGGTGATGCTTTTCCTACTTGGAAAGGAAGTTTTTTATCTGGAGCCTTGGCCCTCAAGCATCTTAATCGAGTCGAAATGAAAAATGGTTATTCAGTCAAGGAAGAGCGATATTTAAACTCTTTGGATGAGAGAATTCGTTCAATCGAAACTGATGAGATGGGTAATATTTTAGTTGGAACAGATCTTGGAGTCATTTATAAGCTGACACCTTTGACTCGTTAGATTCAGTTACATCTATCAACATTTTGAACTTGGGTATAATAATCTACAAAATGATTATCACCACATCTCTCTTGTGCAATTTCTCGGCTTTGTTCTTGGCCAGCACATGAGACTAAAATAATCGATAGAGTAATAAGAGCGAAAATCTTTTTCATAGTCGCCTCCTTAAATATATTTTACCTCGTATTCATAATACTTCCTATACAAGCGATATTTTCTCATTTGATAATGAAATTCTTGAAACAGATTGAGCTAAGTCCTAAAAATAATGAAATCTAAACCTGATTAAATCGTTTTAAAGTATTTAAGAGTGTCTAGACCAGCAGGATTAGGGTGGTGAGTATTTTGAAAATGAGCAAGAGCAAAAATGGCAGATAATCCAATAGGTCCCTCAAAAGAGCTACTGAGTGTTACGACAATATTACGAGAGTTGAGACTCTCTATGAGTATTAGACTCTTTTTAAAGCCATAAAGAGAAGGTTTAAGGACGACATTTTTGATGTGACTTGGAAGACTAGTGCTTAGAAAATAGGAGAGTGATTCATCAAGAGCCAAGGGGACAGTGTGCGACCAATTAGCTGTCTGTAAATGATCCTTAAAGGGCTCCTCAATATAATCAATCAAGGACCAATAGTTTTTAAGCTTCTCAAGTAGTTCTACTAACTGATCTGGGGTCATTTTTTGATTACCATCAAGTCTGATCTTTTCGTCACCCTCAAGATTCTTCAAGAAAGTGGAAATATCATTCGCAGATTCCGAGCGAGCAATTTTAAGTTTAAACGATTTAAAACCAAGAGAGCGAAGCTTGGTCAATTCATTAAGATCAGGTTTTAGAAGAAGCGCGTTTTGTTGAACTTCATTTGGAACTACAAGATCTTTAGTCTTTAAGTTTTCCCAAGCTTCAATTGCAAACAAAACGCTAGGGTAGAGTTTAGACTTTTGGATTGAGCCATCAAGATAATTACTGAGCTGATTTTTTGCTTGTTCAAAACTTTCTTGATGCAAACCTGTTAAGACACTAAGTTCAAAATCAAAGTTATCGATTGTTCCTTCAAGAAAGTCTTTATTTGAAACGAGGCTGGTTCCAATTTGCATTGGATTTTTAAATTCACGCCTAATTAACTTGAGATCTATTTCCATATCAAGGCAAAAGATAAAGTGAGACAGTAGAATAAAAGATACTTCCCTGTGTTAGCAAGTGTTTGGTTAAACTCCTTACTGATTGGGGCGTGTAAAATTGTTTTCCAGTTTTGAAAGAAAAGAAAGAAGACAATAACTGGTAGTAAGTAAAATAGGCTACGATGAGTAACTGTAAAATAGATTGGTATAAATATGGAGAGTGTTATTAAAGTGAATGTGAACTTTCTCGCTTTGTTCTCGCCAATAAGGACAGCAATAGTTTTTTTCGTCGTTTTTGCATCAGAATTAATATCTCTTAAATTATTGATGGCCAAGATTCCGGCACTAATTAACCCAGGTCCAAGTCCAAGATAAATGGGCATAAGATCAAAGTCTTTAGGGTTTTGCAGCCAAACTGTTCCCCATACCGCTACTGGTCCAAAAAATATAAGAGCAGCAACTTCACCAAGTCCTTTTTTAGATAAAGGAAATGGTCCACCAGTGTAAGCCCAGGCAAAGAATATGGAAGATACTCCAATGATAATTATTGGTAATCCACCGATACTCATTAGGTGTAGTCCTAATAAAAAAGCCAAGCCTAAAGTGGCGATAAAGCCAGATTTAATCGCGCCAGGAGTAAGCAGACCTGCTGATGTAACTCTTGTTGGGCCAATTCTATCTTCAGTATCAACACCGTTAATTCCATCATAGTAGTCATTGATAAAATTACTTGAGATTTGCAAAAGCAAAGTACAAAAAAGTGTTATTCCAGCTGTTTCAAAATTGATATTGAGACCTAGATGATAGCAATAGCCTAATCCTAGAATTATTGGGCTAAGTGCCGCTGGTAATGTTTTTGGTCTTGCGGCCAATATCCATGGGTTTGATTTACTCATGATAACTTAATTGTCCTTAATTCTTGGTAGATTTTATCATTGGCATCAGAGTCAATGATAACTTCTATTAGCGATGAGGTCTTAGAAGAAAGTGCTTCTTTGTAAGCGTTTTCAAAATCATCTCTTTTACTAACTTCCCAGGTCTTTAGATTAAATGCAGATGCCATTGGCGCAATTTTTCTTTCGTGTGGTGAAGTAATAACGGGGTAGAGTTCCTTACCTTTTTCAAGGTTTAGCAGAGTGAAAATTCCACCACCGTAATTATTTAATATAATACAAATGACTGGAGTTTTAGATCTTGAGATTAGCTCAAGAGAATTTATGTCATGGATTGCAGAAACATCTCCAAGAACAAGGGTGACTGGAGTTGATGTTGCTAAGGCACAACCAGTACTACTGGCAAAAAAACCTTCTATGCCGCTGACTCCTCGGTGAGTGAGAACATTAAGACCTTTGGCTTTTGCTAAAGATGCGTAAGAGTCAAACGAACGAATAATTGTACTATTTCCAATGGCAAGATTATGACCGTCTGGAATCATCTCAATCACACGCTTTGATATGTAAGGAAAGGCTACTTTATCAGTTCCTTCGATGACATCAATTTTCTTTTTGATAAAATCTTGAAAGACAGAAGTCTTAGTAGGCGTTTTTGCTTTCCAGTGTTTTGAAAGCTCGATAATTGCCAATGTCGGATTGACGTTGAGTGAGTGTGTGATGGCGTGACCGCTATCACTTAGCTGACTTGATTGAGATAAATGAATGACGGGAAACTTATCAGAATGATCCTTCAAAAAACGATAGTAGTGCTTTGAAGTAAGTCTTCCTCCAATGTGCAGAACTAAGTCTGGAAGATTATTGTGGAAGTAATCATAAACTTCGGGATGATCAAATGTTGGGATTAAACCGTCTTCAATACTAAAGTCGAATTTTAAAGAACTCGTGACATCGACATTTAAAGGATAAGGACAGCCTCTAAGAGACTCCATCACTTGTGTTCTAGAGTTTCTGACGTCACAAAGAGATAGCTCGCCAACAACGATTAGAGGTCTTTTAGCCTGCTCTAAAATTGGAATAAGTGGAGTGATGTCACTCGATAATTTTCCAAGTAGCTGTCGAAGCGGATTTTTTTGATCAAATATGTTCGAGGCTTGAGCTTTAATAGGCTCAGCAATATTTGTATTCTTGCCATCAAGTGGCTCTCGAAATGAAACATTAATATGAACTGGTCCAAATGGTCTTTTGATTGCGGTCTCCCAAGCAAATCCAACCATTCTACATATTGACTTAAGATCCATTGCTTCTTCAGCAGTGCCTAGGTCAAGAAAATGCTTAACGTGATTTCCATAAAGTTTTTTCTGATCAATTGTTTGGTTAGCATCTGTTTGAGCAAGCTCTAGAGGTCTATCTGCGCTAATAACAATGAGAGGAGCCTGTGATTTATGAGCCTCAATCACTGCAGGATAAAAATTCGCTGCTGCAGTTCCTGAGGTACAAACCAAAATAGCTGGATAGCCGCTAGATTTGGCATAACCCAAAGCTTGATAGGCTAAACCTCTTTCATCCATTCCAACATGAATTTCTATATCTTTTTGAGCTTGAAAGCCTGCAATGAGAGGAGCGTTTCTCATTCCAGGAGAAACGAAAACATGCTTTGTACCAAGTTTTAAAAACTGATTAGCGATTAAGCTAGACCAAAGTCTTGATATGTTTTCAGTGAGAAGAGTGCTGTTCATCAATAGTCTCTTTTCTGCTTTTTAAGTCATGGTCTTTATCATTAAATGCTAATGTAAAATTTTTCATCTTAGAGGTTGTTTCATCCCACTCTTGATTTGCATCACTCTCTGCAACAATGCCTGCACCGGCAAAAACATGAAGCTTATTTTCAAAAACAAGAGCACTTCTAATTGCAACACAAAAATCAGCTCCATTTGCTGTTATAACCCCGACTGGTGATGCATATAGCCCTCTATCATAACTCTCGTTTTCAACTAGCCAGTCAAGGGCCGCTTGTTTAGGGGTCCCACCGACTGCTGGAGTTGGATGAAAAGCCTCAATAAGATCAGAGATATTTTTTAAACCAGGGATATGACCACTGAGTTTTGTATAGAGATGCTGAACATGCTTGAGCTTTAATACCTGTTCAGGATCACCATCGATTTTAGCATTTAGACAACCTAAAGATTTCAAAGTTGCTAATACTGATTTTGAAACGAATCGATGTTCATTAAGTTCTTTCGTAGATGACTTAAGTTCATTGGCCAGAGATTCGTCAGTATCACGATCTTTTCCTCTGGGTCTTGTTCCGGCAATTGCATCGCTAAATATTTGAGAGTCTTCTAGTTTGAATAGTCTTTCAGGCGTCATCGAGGTGAAACTTCTGTCTCTTCGCCATTGCATATGAAAAATAAAATTTTCGCCAACTTTTAACTTCATTGATTCAAATAAATCATCTGGCTTAAGAGCACTTGGTGATTTGAAAATCGACTTTCTTGATAAGACCACTTTTTCTAGTGATCCATTATCAAATGCAGCTTTTGCTTTATTTACTTGATCGAACCATTGAGTTTTGTTTGGGATTTCTTCTTCAAGTGTTAATTGAGATGATTTTTGAGAGTGTCCTTTAAAAGATAATAAACTATCTAAATCCAGAATCAACTTGCTCGCGAGGGTTGCATTTTCAAAGTACTCGTTATCGATGTTAATATGAAGAGTTGTTTCTTTGAAGTTCGTTGAAAATGTGAATTGGCTAATAGTGTAGAATTGATTTCCTATTTCTACCCACTCTGGAGCAGGTTTTGTATTTTGATGAAATCTCTGACCACCCAAAGCAATCAGTTTTGGATTTTCTTTAATTAACTGCTTAGCCTGGCTAATTGAGAAACTGCTTGTAAAAGATCTTAAAAACTTAATTCCTAGATATTGTTTACTTCCTTCACGATCACAAAAAAGTATCTTTTGAGAATGATCTATGAAAGGTAGCAGTTGAACTAAGTTTATTGCCTCAAAAGTAATGCTTAAGGTATGGATATTTTTTGTTGCTTGTGTCGTTGCTAAGTAAGTCTTTAGCTTACCGAGGATAGATCCTTTTAGGTTATGAAGGGGAGTATATGGACTTTGATCCATTTTACTTTTCTCCTACATACAAAAATGCAATTCCAAAACTTAGAGATATTGCTTTGGTATTTTTAAAGCCGGCTTTTTTCATCCATTCAAGAAATTCTTGGTCGTAAGGAAAGTCCTCTACAGTTTTATTCAAGTACGTGTAGGCGTCGCCATGTCCAGAAATGAGATTGCCGACAAAAGGTAAAAGTCTTCTAAAATAAAATAAATAAAAGGCTCTTACGATAAAGTTTTTTGGCAGACCAAACTCCATAATCAGGGCTCTTCCATTTGGCTTTAGTACTCGATGAATATTTTTAATAGAGGTTTGTGGATCTGGGAAATTTCTTATACCAAATGATAGTGTCACAACATCTTGTGACTCATCCTCAACTGGAACAGTAACGCCATCACCGATATCGAGAACCGCTTTATTACTAAAACCTTTCCTATCAATTTTAATCTTACCTAGATCAATCATTCCTTGCGATAAATCTAAGCCTCTAACTCTTGTGACTCTATCCTGAGCAGCTAGTTCTAAGGCGACATCACCAGTGCCTGTTGCTAGATCAAGTGCAACGAGATTATTTCCAGCTGGTAGTTCTTTCATCATGCGCTTGCGCCACAAGACATCGATACCGAATGATAAACAGCGATTGAGTAGATCGTATGTGCCAGCAATATCGTCGAAAATGCGAAACGATTCTTTTTTACGCTCTTTGAGTGAGCCAGTTGGATTATTCATAACTTTCCTTATCTATAAACAGCAAGATACCGAATTGCGGCTTAATAGTCGAGGTTCCTCTAGCTAATGTCGATGGACTTGAAGCTTAAGTGGTGTTAAATACTAAGTAATTGATTTCATGGTGGACCATACATGATCCCTAAGTTTTTTACGACAATACCCCCAGAGCTGTTAGGCCGCGTTCGCGATCTCGAAATGATCACGTCTTCAGAAAGCTGTAACCGTTCGATAAATCAGCTTTTACAGCGCACAGTGCTGCTCGGCGGTAAGCGTTTAAGACCTCTTTTGACTTACCTTTGCGGCAGTTTCTTTGGCGTAGCTGCTAATGATCTCGATGTATATGCTAAGGCAATTGAGATGGTCCATGCTGCCAGCCTTTCCCATGATGATGTGGTCGATGGTGCCAAAACTAGACGTGGTAAGCCCTCTATCAACGCTGAATCTACTAATAAGCATGCTGTACTTGCAGGTGATTATCTTCTGGCCGATGTGATTGTTGAACTGACTAAAATGGGTAACCTGAACCTTGTTAAAGAGATGTCTCTCGTTATTCAAGCTCTGGCAGAGGGTGAGTGGATTCAGTTAGACTCTGCCGAATCAAGAAACTACAGCAGAGAATTGATTGAAACGATTGCCGTTAAAAAGACTGCATCTGTCATGAGTTGGTGCGCTGTTGCTCCTGCTACTGTCGCAGGCTTACCGGAAGCGGTGATTGGATATGCTAGAGACTTTGGTTACCATCTAGGTCTGGCCTTCCAGCAGATGGATGACACCCTAGACTTTAGTGGCAACTCTAAAAAAGATCACCTTCTTGATCTTGAAAATGGAGTTATCAATTCTGTTCTTTTTGAATGGATGGAACTTAACCCAGACTTAAAAGAACGATTCTTAAAAGGTGAGTCAGCTTCATCTTTATGGACTGAAAAGAACCTGGATCAAGCGGTCAATATTGTTGAATCAAGAGCAAGAGAGCACCTTGATAAATGTTTAGGTTTAATTGAAGTTATGAGTGAAGAAATACCACGTCATAGCCAATTAACTCTAGAACAAATCAATAAAGCTAAAGAGCCTTTGATCGAAATCGTTCACTATCTCGGCCGCAGAACTTACTAATTAATATTTCATTGATTTTACTTGTCGCTGTTTAGCAGTGCTCCAGATGTACATTTTGGAATATCGATGAATAGATCATCAATCCCTCTAGTGCATCTCTCATCACCACTAAAAGTAACTCTAGGGTAGGCCCTAACTGTCTTTGACTCTAATAGTGTTCTATCTGTGGAGAGTCTCTTGGATGACTTCGCTTCCATGATCTTTAGGTCAAGTTCACAATCTTTAAAAAACCAGCCTTCTCTTTTTATTGTTAATGAAAGATACATGTCTTCGGGATTGAGTTTTTCACCTTCAATGTAGTCTTGAAGTTTAAAACCTTTATCTTTTAAGTTGACTGAAATCTTGTTTGCAAATTCTTGTGAATTATCAAAACGTACTAAACATGTAGGGTGTGTAAAACTGAAGTCATCGCTATTGATGACTGCTGTATTTTGCGCATGAGCTGAGAATATGAATAAACTCAAAAGCCATATCATAGAAAGTCCTTTGGATCTTTTTTACAGGCTTCTTCAACTTCATTAATGCTTTTAGGAATAGACGCAGTGAGATTTTCAGGTCCTTTTTCTGTTACCAGAATATCATCCTCAATTCTAATACCGATTCCTTGAAGGGGAAGCTTATATTGGACTTGCTCGTGAGGTTTATTAAAATATAAGCCAGGCTCTACTGTGATAACCATGCCAGGAGCTAGTTCGATATCATTTAAATCATCATCTAAGTAAGGTGACATGTCGTGTACGTCGAGCCCGATCCAATGGGAAGTTCCATGGGGGTAATAAGTTTTCAACGCATGGATAGTTTCATCTTTTTTGTTAAGTAAAATATCCTCAAGCGACTCTCGTGACATTTCTTTTTTAGAAGTAAGTAGACCCGCATCAAGTAACCCTCTGGCCAACACTTTTTCCACTTCTTTATGGATCGCTGGAATCGTCTGTCCCGGCTTAGTCATAGAAATTGCAACCTTTTGTGCCGCTAATACGATCTCGTAGACTTCTTTTTGTACAGAAGTGAATTTTCCATCAATAGGGAAGGTTCTAGTGACGTCACTGGCGTAGCCTTTAAACTGAGAGCCTGCATCAATCAGAAGTAACTCTTGCTTGTTGAGAGGCGCATTGTTTTCAACATAGTGTAGCGTGAGGGCATTTTTTCCACCAGCGACAATACTTGTGTAGGCAGTGTCTTCAGAACCGTTCTTTTTAAAGATATACTCCATATAACTCTGTACTTGATCTTCGGTTTTACCAGGCTCACTAAATGCCATGGCCGCTTGATGGCCCTGTGAAGTGGCGTGGGCGGCATGTCTCATGAAATTAAGTTCGTTTGCATCTTTAGTAAGTCTTAGCTTTCCGATGGCGCGAGCAAGATTAATAAGGTTGGCTGGCTTGTAGTCTTTAGATTTTCTTTGACCAGAAAGACTTGTCATTGTTTTGAGTAGTCTATTTGTGAGCTCAGTCTGCTCACTCCAATCACAGGCGACATTCTTATGGCCTAATAGGAGTTTTGACAGAAGTTCACCCATCCTTGAAATGTCATAGACATAGTCAAACTTAAAAATATCTTTAGTTGCTTCAACTCCAAGTCTTTTTCCTTGCCACATTTCAGAGAATTCATCTTTTGGGCGTACAAAGAAATGAGATTTAACCCCTTCATCTTTCTTTTGAGTAATTACGAGAAGCGATCCCATCTCACGAAAACCAGTGAGATACTTTAAGTGTGTATTTTGATGAAATGGAAATTCAGTATCATTACTTCGAGTAACTTCATTTGCTGAAGCAACTACAATCGCTGTCTCTGGTAGTAAATTAGCAAGATCTATTCTTCTTTGTAGAAAATTTGATTCTTCCATATATTATCCTAGCTGTATTTTTGTAACGCTTTTTGCAGATCTTTAAATTTGGCAGGTTTTGAAATGAAGTCGTCCATTCCATTTGCGATACATTCTTCTCTATCTTCGGTAGTGGCATTTGCCGTGAGTCCAATTATGATTGGTATACGGTGTGCGATTTTTAAAGAGCGTATGGCCCTGGTCGCTTCGAGACCGTCCATCACAGGCATCCTGACATCCATAAATACTATGTCATAATTGTCGGATTTGATGCACTCTACTGCTTTTTGTCCATTTTCAACTATTGTATAATCAACATTTAGTTTAATAAGTATCTGTTCTACCATCTTTTGATTAATCAGGTTGTCTTCAGCTACTAAAACTTTTTGATTAAACGTTATTAGTTCTTCAACTTTTTCAGCTTGATCATTTATTTTAATTTCATTGTTTTCAATTTTGTTGGCCGCTTTAAAAACAAACGTAAAGACTGAGCCTTTTCCAGGACTAGATGAAGCCGTAATATCTCCATCAAGTGCTAAAGCTAATGCTTTACTAATCGATAAACCAAGTCCAGTTCCTCCAAACTCAACACTTGTTTTATATTCAGCTTGAGTAAAAGGAGTAAAGAGTCTTGCTAGGTTTTGTTTAGAAATACCAATGCCTGAATCTATAATTGCTATTGATAATCGATCTCCAGACTTATCTACTTTAATTTCCACTGTTCCATTTTTTGTAAATTTAACAGCGTTTGAGAGAAGATTGATTATTATCTGCTTAAACCTTATCTCATCAGAATATATCTCTGTTTTTGCATCAAGTTTATTATCAAGTTTAACTTCGACATAGTTCTGAGATGCTTTTCTATTAAGAAGGTAAATACAAGATTCTAGGCATCTAGATAAATTAAAATAGTTTTTTTGAATTTCAATTTTATTTGACTCAATTTTAGATAAATCCAATATGTCATCAACAATGCTCAGAAGGATGTTGCCAGATTCCTGTACCATCGCGAGCAGTTGCCTATTTTCGTTACTTATAGTTTTGTCGTCAATGAGTAAGTCAGTTATGCCTAAGATTCCATTCATTGGAGTTCTTATTTCATGACTCATATTTGCTAAGAAATCACTTTTGGCTTTAGAGGCTTTACTAGCTTCTACTTCAGCAGCTTTTCTAATACTAATTTCTTCTTCGTATTTATCTGATATTTCTTTCGCTATTCTTTCAGCTTCATTTTTAGATTTCGAGAGCATTATAAAGATAAAAAATAATAAAGAATCTATAATGAGGCCACCAACTAAAACAAAATATGGTTGATAGTTTTTTGTCTTCTCAAGAAAAAATTCGTCAGAATGGATGTCAAATGACCATGTTCTTCCGTAAAGCTCAATATTGATTATTTTTCGATATCCTTCAATTTCATTTTTGGGCTCCTTATAAATTGTTTCTTTATTGTCTGTTATTTGGATAGAGACATGTCTATTAGATCTTTGAAGAAGACCTGCCATTAATCTTTTTACAACAAATGGCGCATAAACTAAGCCTTGAAAGTCTTTGACTCTATCAAGCTTACTTTTCTTATTTTCATCATATATAGGTGCATAGAATAAAAAGCCTGGTGTTTTTTCTGAATCTTGAACCAAGACTATTGGTCCCGTGATTTGAGCTTTTCCTGTATCTCTCGCTTTAAGGGCGGCTTCTAGTCGATTTTTTTCATGGGCGATATCAAGTCCATGTGCCTTTAGATTTTCCTTGATAGGCTGGATATATGTTATTGGTAATAAGTACTTATTATTATGTTTCGGATAGATCTTAAACAGAGGTTGGTACTGCCTAATTTCTTTTTCAAGCTTACTCTTTTGGTCAGCTCTTGTATTAAGGATGACGCCGATTCCATTAATGCCCTTATAGCGTTCTCCAATATTGAAAGTTTCAGCGAACTTAGTCCACTCATTGTAATCTACATTATCTGATGCTTTATAAAGAGCGACTCCGGCCCATAATGCTTCTTCATACTTTTTTATTCTTTCAATAACTAAATCAACAGTCTGGTATGCTTCTCTATTAAATTGATTAAGAACCTTTTCTTGGTTTTGCACTTTAACAAAATACCATGCGCCTATGGTAGCAACCAACGATAATGCTAGAACAACATAATGAATCTTATGAAAGTTGTTTTGAATTATATTGCTTATTCTATTCATATTATAAAAGTGCTATGACCCTTTCTTTTCCAATAGTTCGAATGAAACTGGCCAGTTTTGGACCTTTATCTAGGGATATTAGACTTTGATACAGAGCTTTAAAAGCATCGGCTGGCTCCACTTCAAAAGCATGAATCTGTTCATACATTTTTTCATGTAAGCTCTTGTCGTCAAATTGATCCCAATCTTTGGCCAGTGTTTCCTTGAACGCTTTTAAAAAATCTTTTGTTTTTGCATCACTTTCATATTGAATAGGAGAGGTGTTAACACTGAACTTGAAGTCTTCTGGCGCATAGTTCTCTAACCAGTATTTTGCACATTGTGCACGTTCATTAAAACGTCTCTCGTCACGTTCATTTTTTATCTCGCCATCATAAAATGATCGCGCAGCTTTAATATCTCCATCATGAATTTGAAGAATATTTGTAAGATGTCTAAAGGCTGGTTGAAATGGCATGTCTTTAGGCATTTCATCAATTTGTGAGAGTTCATAAACTCTTTTGGCCATGGCCGCTTTCTTTTCATTGGCCTGATCAACACCAAAGGCCATTCTTTCTTGTCGATCAAAGTCTTCATAGGTCTTGATAACATCTAGGTCGAAGCTAACGGCAAAATCGACGTTTGTTTTATAGCTAGCGAAAATCCAACGAACCATTTCTG
>CAXBMT010000049.1:0-13190 GCA_963976925.1 uncultured Bdellovibrionales bacterium | reverse complement strand
ACCTTCTTGAGGGCTGATTAATGGGATTAAGAGTTGCTAAAGGCAATAATGTAAAAATCTCAAAGAAGCTTGAAGCTCCTAAGGATGCTGGTAAGCATTTTCGTCTCTTATGTCTAACTGGTAAAAATAAAGGCATTGCCTATTTCATGACTGGTAAACGTCTTGTTATGGGACGTCATGAAAATTGTGATATCCAGATTCTTGATACTAAAAGTTCAAGAGAACATGCTGAGTTAACTAAGGTTGGCGAAAAGTACGTTCTTACTGACTTAGGAAGTCAAAACGGAATCATCGTTAATGATCTAAAAGTTAATCAGCATACACTTGCCGATGGAGACAAGGTCATCGTTGGTCAAACTGTTTATAAATATTCAATATTCATTAATAAAAAAGTTGAACTAGTTGATGATGACGAAGATGAAGATGATGACGATGAAGAATCTACAACCGAAAAAAAACCTGCAGGAAATAGAATCGTTATTCTCGTTGCGATCCTTATTGGTGCCTTCTTCTTTCTTGGTGAGGAAGAAAAGCCAGTTGCAGTTAAGAAAACTATTGGTGACAGTTCTGCAGGACTTGGAGCAGGTATTACTCAAGGAGTCGCTGATACAAGTAGAGAAATGGATAGCGAACTCGAAAAGAAGGTCGATACTATTTTGCATAGAGGACTAAGAGAATATCGTGAAGGTAATAACTTTAGGGCGATTGAAGAGTTCAACCTTGCTCTTATCCTTAACCCTAGAAGTGGTAGGGCCGCTTTCTATTTAGAAAAAGCCAAGCAAAAGCTTGATGAAGATGTAACGGCAAATTTTCTTCGTGCAAAAATTGCAGTTGATGCGCTTAAGTACGAAGCTGGAGTTGTTTCGTTTTGTGCAATTATTAGACTTCTCAATAAAAATCCAGATGATGAGAGAGTTAAAAAAGCAGAAAAAGAATTAGGTGATTTATTAGAAAAAATGGGGAAGCCATCTACTAAACCCAAAGAGGAATGCTCTTAAAAAGGAATAAATGAAGTTAACTGTTTATAAAGACAGCCAGGCCTTAGAAACTATCGATCTTGAAAAAGAGGTTGGTGCTTCGTCAAAAATGTCCTTTCTGATGGGACGCAGTCAGCAATGCCATGTTGTTCTTGATAGCCCGTTAGTATCAAGAGAGCTTGCAGAGATCTCTTATGCGGGAAGTACTTGGTCAATAAAGAAAACTTCAGAACTTAATCAGTTAATAGTGAATGGAGCATCAGTTAACGATAAGACATTAATGAATGGAGACATGATAACTTGTGGTCCGTTCATGGTTAATGTCGAATTACCACAAGTAGTTGTTCAAAATTCTCCTGTAAATACATCGGCACCATCTCTCGATGAAGATACTGAAGGCGCAACCGAAACCTTAGCGATGGATAGTGATGAAGCAACTAAAGCTTTAGAGCTTCCTGAGTCTGATGATTTAGGTGGGGATGAACTCGATGCAGTTGATGGAGACTTAGGTAGTGATTTGGACGGGGATTTAGGTGGAGATCTTGATGGTGAATTAGGTTCAGATTTAGATGATGGACTTGAAGCCGACTCTTTAGATGATGAGTTTGGAGGGGAAGAGATTGCAACTGATGATGCCACTGAAGCCGAATTTGCTATGGATGGTGCTGAGTCAGATGAGGCTACTTTTGAAGAAGACGGAGAATTTGGCGAAGGTGACGCTGCCTTTGATGATGAAGGTGGTGCGCTTGATGTACTCGATGATGATTCCTACGAAGATGATGACAGCACCAAAGTATTTACTGGTTTTGCCAGCTATTTCTTAGAATTATTTGGTGAATACGCTCCCTATGACAAATATAAAATAGATAAAAATGAAATTAAAATTGGCCGTGATCCAACGAAAGCAGACATTGTTCTGCCGGATCCGGAAGTTTCAAGTGTTCATGCTGTGGTTAGAAAGGTTGGCTCAGATCTGATGATTGAAGATCTTCAGTCAGGAAACGGAACGCTTTTAAACGGTGAAAGAATAAATAAATCTGAACTCCATAATCGTGATGAGTTTCTCATTGGTTCAACAACTTTTACAGTTGCCGTTACATCTGACCTCTTAAAGCAAGAGGAAGGAAGACTCATGCCTGTCGATCTCAATCAGGAGATTGAGGTTGAAGAGATTATTGATGTTGATCCCGACAGTGATGAAGCAGATGAGCTTGAAGGTGATGCCTTTGGTGAGGGAGGAGCGGCAAGCTCTGGTTCACTTTTTAGTAAGGATTCACTCAAGGACCCAGTTAAAAGAAAAAAGATACTCTATATCGTTGTTGGTCTCTTGGCCTTGTGGACCTTACTAGATGAGGAAACACCTGAAGCTCCAGCAGCTAAGCCTAAGGAGGAAAAAACAGCAGAAGCTACTCCAACTGCAGATGAAGTTAACAAACTTAAGCAAGCCAACGATGCCTTCTCTAAGCTGACACCTGAAGAACAAAAATTTATTGAAAATAACTATGTCTTAGCGAAAGCTCTATTTGATCAAGGTAAATATAATGAAGCCCTCTTGGAGCTTCAGCGAATATTCTCTTTAGTACCCGATTATAAAAATGCACGCCAAATTGAAGATCTAGCAAAACAAGGCCTTGCCAAACTTGAAGAGCTTGCCAGAAAAGAGCAACAAGAAAAAGAGCGAGCCGAGAGAATTGAGAAAGTTAAAGAGCTAACTGAAAAAGCAAAAGAAGCAGTCAAAGAGCGAAATAAAATAGTGGCAGAGGCAATGTTTGGAGAAATCTTACGATTAGATCCTGAAAACTATGATGTACCTCAAATGAGACTTGAGCTTGAAGCTTGGCAAAAAGAACAAGATCGTATCAAGTTAGAAAAAGCTACGGCCGAAGCAGAAAGAAAAAGAATGGTTGATTCTTTAGCGCCTGGCAAAAATGCTTTCCTAGCGGAAGAGTGGTACCGATCAATCGGCGAACTTGAAAAGTTTTTAGAAATTAAGAATATGGATGAGGATCTGGTTAAAGATGCTACTGATATGCTTAAAAAAGCTAAGGTCGAAATTGATAAACAGGTTAATCCTTTACTGGGTAAAGCTAGATCTTTAAAAGAGGGCCAAGACTTAAAAGGAGCTTATGAACAATATAAGCAAATCTTAAAGTTCAATCCAACTCAGTTGGAAGCGCTTAATGAAATGGATGCGATACGAGAAGAACTCTTTAGAAGATCGCAAAAAGTATATCGTGAAGCCATTATTGCTGAATCCCTCAGTCTTTTTGATAATGCCAAAGAGAAGTTTCAAGAAGTTCAGCAGATTTCACCAACTGATAGCGAGTATTATCAAAAAGCTTCAGAGAAGTTAAAGAACTATATCTATTAGGATTTTTTATGGAATTAAAAAGCTACGCTGCCAAATCTCATCAAGGTCCTTACTTGCAAGTTAATGAAGATGGTATCGAGGTAGACCTCTTGCAGAAAATCTATATGGTTTTTGATGGATTTGGTGGATCAAACGTTGGTGATAAAGCTGTTGATTTCTTAAAAGATAATATCAAAAAGTTTTATGGAAAAATTGGCGGAGATCCTGATGCTACTTTACCTTTTTTCTATAGTCCTAAATATCTATTAGAGGGCAATGCCCTTCTTAATTCAATGCACTATGCTCATTCATTACTAAAAAAAGAAAATTCAAGTAAACCTATGCATGAACGCGGTGGTGCATCTGCCTTAGTTATTACTGAGGCAGACAACCTTGTGACGATCGCTTCAACTGGAAACCTAAGCGCCTGGTCCTATAGACGTGGAAAGCTGTCCCCCCTCGTTCTACCAGACTCAATGGAAAACTTGGCGCGTGATAGTCATGAAAAAACATATTACACAACTCCACTATCTGCCTTCGGACTTTTTGATGACCTACATGTCAAAGTTGTCGAGTTTCGCCCAATTGAGGGCGATAAGTTGATCGTTATGACAGATGGTGCTTATGCAAGGCTAGACGGAGACGAACTTAAGTACATTGTTGATGGAAAACAAAGCTCTGACCTCGACCGTATTCAAGAAATCTTTGGCGTTGTTAATTCCAGGGGAAATTTAGACAATCAAACTTGTCTACTTCTTAACTTCTAATTCCAGATACCATTAGTCGGAAAATCAATAGATTGGTTGCCTTCGTCGCCTCCTAGTGCGAAAATGTTGTCCGGGAGTTCTAATGGCAGATAAAATTCTAGTTGCTGACGATAGTCTGACGATTCAAAAAGTGGTTGCTATAACTTTGGCCAATGAGCCATGGGTTTTAGTAGAAGCAACTGACGAAAGTGAACTTTTTGGGAAATTAAGAGGTGGAGACTATAGTATAGTACTTCTTGATTTTAATTTATCTGAATCAAAGACTGGCTATGAGTTAGCACAAGAGATTAAATCAATTTCACCACATGCGAAAGTTTTAGCCATGCTTGGAACATTTGATAGCGTTGATGAAGCAGAATTAGATCGCTCAGGAGCCGATGGGAAAATAGTTAAACCTTTCGACTCAAATAAATTTATTCAAAAATGTCGTGAACTTATAAATGACCAAGATAATGTAAGCCTAACTGAGGCTGAAGAAGAAAGCTTGGGCCTCAGTGAAGATGACTCACTTGAAGGTTCCTCTGATGATGAACCTTTAGAGGATAATACAGACTCTCAAGATGATTCAGATGAATGGGTTATGGACTCACCATCAGTTAATCAAGATGATAGCGATGATGATTCATCATCTGATTCTGATACATGGGAAGAAGATACTGCTCCAAGTATCTCTCTCGATTCTCTTAATGAAACAAGTGACTCAGATCCTCTTTCAAGTGAGCTTGAAGGGTGGGGTGTAAGCATTCCAGACCCAATTGGCGCAAAAGATACTAAAGATAAAAAAGTTCCACCCGTTATTGATAGTGGTCTTGAAAAAGACTTCCTATGGGAAGATAGCAGCGAAGAAAGTGAAGCTGCAGTCGAAGATCTACAATTTCAACATGAAGCTGATAGTACACCAAGTTTAGTTGCTTCAAGTTCAGACGATGAAGAGACAGTTTATCCAGAAACGGATGACTTAGACTATCCTGACTTTGACGCCCTATCAGTTGGTGACGATAATGCGCAATCAGTTACTCCAAAACCATCATCTCAAATGATTTCTCTTGATGAATTATCGGCAGATGAAGACGAACTACCTCTACAACTTGTAAGAGAAGAAGATCAGTCTGAGCGAGCAGATCTGGCTAAAGAAATTGAAGCGGAGCTTTCTCCCGACGACTTTTGGGCAGCTGATGATTCAACCAAGAATGAGCTTTCTTTAGGAAATGACGACGAAGACGGTGAAGATGATTCACGTGAAAGCTTTGTCGTCGGTGTTGGTGATCCTCTAGCTCCAATTGACCCAGTTAAACCTTCTGAAAAGTTAAATGTAGAAGTTAATAATCAGAAGAATTTTGTGCAAGACTTTGATGAAGATGCAATTGTAAAAAAGGTAACAGACGCCTTAGCCCCAATGATTGAAGACATTGTTAAGCGCTATATGGAAGAGAAGGTTGAAAAAGTAGCCTGGGAAGTTATTCCGGATGTTGCGGAAAATCTCATAAGAAAAGAGATTCAACTATTATCCCAAGCGACTCGAGACTCTTAGGCTACCAGTCAAAACACGATGAGTTTTATCGTTGCTTTTAACTAGAGCTGCACCGTCTTTATCAATTCCGACGAAAATGCCCTCAACTTTTTGTTCACCGTCAACGATGGTGACGACTTTATCAATGTGATGACAAAACTTATTCCAGTTTTCAAATTGAAAATCATTTTGGCCTAAAAGGCTTTTATATAAATCTTCTGCCAATACTTTCTTATCGATATTCTTTAAATTGAGATGACCAACCTCGTAGGGAATATTCTCCATCGCTTGTTTGTCTTGCTCATCAAGATATAAATTAAGTCCGACTCCGACCAATACAGTTTCTTGATCGATAACCTGACAAAGTATACCGCCAAGTTTATTGCCGTTATGATCGAGAATGTCGTTCGGCCACTTTAACTTCAAAGGGATATTCTTTAAATGAAAAAATTCACACAGAGCTACAGCGATATGAAGTGGTGTTAAACTGAGGATAGACTGTGACTTAAAGCTAAAACTCATACTTAGAGAGTGTGAGTTGCTAAACCAAGAATTACCTCTTCTTCCAATCCCACCAGTTTGTTCTTGCGTAGAAACTAAAAGCTGAGAAGTATGGCCACTGTGCTGCGCCCAATATTCTTTGAAGCTGCTTTGTGTCGACTCACATCTATCAAGAAATATATGCTTCATAATTACCTTCGTTGAAAAAGCTCTAATCACAGGCTAACTTAGCTCTCAACTTTCCCCTTGATGACAGGAGTTGTCCATGTCCTTAATTGAACGTCTAGATCCACGTGAAGTCCGTTTTACTAAAAATATCAATCCTTATGCAAAGGGCAGTGTGATGGCCGAGTTTGGTAATACCAAAGTCCACATCACTGCAACTGTAGAAGAAAGTGTTCCGTCATTCCTAAGAGGGAAAAATCAAGGTTGGGTTACGGCCGAATACAATATGTTGCCATCTTCAACTCATACTCGCTCGAATCGTGAGCGCGGCAAGATTGGTGGACGTACAATGGAGATCCAGCGTTTGATCGGTCGTTCTCTTCGATCAGTCATAGACTTGGAGAAACTAGGTGAGCGCTCTATTACGCTTGATTGTGACGTGCTTGTGGCCGATGGTGGAACAAGAACGACTTCAATCTCTGGAGCTTTTGTAGCTTTAAGTTTAGCAGTTCAAGAATTAATGAAAGAAGGCTTATTAAAAGAAAATCCAATTAAGGAACAACTGGCAGCTTTAAGTGTTGGCGTTAAGCTTGATGGAAAAATTATTGCTGATCTAAATTATGAAGAAGATTCAACTTGTGGCACTGATATGAATATCGTGATGACAAGTAGTGGGCGCTTTGTAGAAATTCAAGGGACAGCAGAGGAAGAGCCTTTTACAAAAGATCAACTATCAGCACTTTTAGAGTGTGCAGAGTCAGCCTTAAAGGTTGTCTTCACAGCACAAAATAAGGTTTTAAGTGTCTAGTCGTCATCAGTTCATTCTTGCTTCTGGAAACGCTCACAAAGCTGAAGAGTTTAGTGAGCTCTTTGACTCCGAAATAATTTCTGTAAGTGCAGCTGAGCAAAAATTAGAAGTCATTGAAGATGGCAAAAGTTTTCAAGCCAATGCCCTATTAAAGGCAAAGGCTTACTTTGATAAATTTAAAAAGCCTGTTGTCGCTGATGACTCGGGCTTGGTCGTTAGTGCTCTTCCTGGCGAGCTTGGTATTCACAGTGCTAGGTTTGGAGGAGAAGGATTAAGTGATCGTCAGCGTTATGAGCTTTTATTAGAAAAAATGCAGGAAGAGGAAGATCGAAGCGCCTATTTCGTATGTCAGCTTTGCTTTTTCTATGGCGCCGAAAAGTTCTTTTTCTTTGAGGGCAGATTGCAAGGAAGCATTGGCCATCGTGCTGTAGGTGATCATGGCTTTGGCTATGACCCGGTTTTTATCCCACAAAAGCTTTCTGGACAGGAGAGTTTTGCTGAGAACCCAGAATTCAAAGCAAAATACTCTCATCGCGCTGTGGCGTGTCAACAAGCGCAAAGCTTTTTTAAAGGATTTAACGAAACCGTGGACAAGTCTTAAATCAGCCATTATAAAGTATGTCCAATCGGAGCGTAGCGCAGCTTGGTAGCGCATCTGCTTTGGGAGCAGAGGGTCGTAGGTTCAAATCCTATCGCTCCGACCATTCTTTCAAAATAATAAAGGAGTCCACTAGGGCTCCTTTTTTGTTTTTCTTTCCCAAACTTGTTTCAATCATAGCTTCGATCAATAATAGAGAGAGTAATTTAACCTTGAGAAATATGATGATTAATCAGAGTAAGTTTTCTATGTGGCGCGCTTGTATTTCAGTTGTTCACCTTGATGGGCAATTGACTACAGGGGAAGAGCACTGGGTGAAAGATAAGATCAAATCTTTACCTCTATCAGACGAGCAAAGAGCAACACTTGAGAAAGACCTTTCTCATGGACTTAATTTTGATGAAGTTATCCAAGATATATCTGAACCTAAAGACAAGGCGTTCTTATTACACCTAGTAAGAGTTATTTCTTATCTTGATGGCGATTTTTCAAGTGATGAAAAAGCGGCTTACTTAAAATTAGAAAAAGCAGTCTTAAGCCGATTGGATCTGGCTCAATTTGAGCGTCAGGCTAAGGAAATTGAAGATGCCAGCTATGAAAATATCCCACTAAATAATAAAAGCTCAGTCTTTGAAGCAGCCATAAAAAACATCATTTCATTTCTTACGGCCGGCTAAGGGCCCGAAAATTCGCGCATGTAAAAAAGAGTCAAAAATAATTCTTTTTTGCACAATGCATAAGGCCATTGATTTAAAGCTGTTACGGCCCGCCGCGGCCTAGCAAAACCCTTGTCGGACCGCACTTTCCCGTGTCATCGTATAGGGGCAGAATGGATTTCTGTCACACAACACACACAACGCATCCAAGCGCGGAGGCCTCGCTTGAAATTAAAACGTCTATTAGTTCAGGGTTTTAAATCCTTTAAAGATCGTACAGTCATTCATTTCGATGATGGTATTACTGGAATCGTTGGACCCAACGGTTGTGGTAAATCAAATATCGTTGATGCTCTCTTTTGGGTAATGGGTGAGCAATCTGCAAAACACCTTCGTGGTAATTCCATGAAAGATGTTATCTTTGCAGGTTCATCAAAATATTCTCCAGGAGCATTTGCTGAAGCAACACTTGTTTTAGAAAATGTTCATGGAAAACATATTCATATCGGTAATAAAGTTTCGTCTCCTAGTGAAATTCAACTAACGAGAAAACTTTATCGTAACGGTGAAACTGAATATCGTATTAATAACGAGCCTGCTCGTCTTCGCGATATTCAAGAAGTATTCATGGACACTGGTGCCGGTGCAAAATCTTATTCGATTATTGCTCAGGGTGAAATTAACAGACTTGTTCAGGCGAAACCTGAAGAACGTCGTACCATGATTGAAGAAGTTGCAGGGATTACAAAATTTAAAATGAGAAAGCGTGAATCTCTTAAAAAGATCGATGCTACTCAGTCAAACCTTTCAAGACTTAATGATCTTCAAGCTGAAATTGAAAAACAATTAAAAGCCTTAGAAAAACAAGCTGAGAAAGCTGAACGAGCTAAAAGTTTAAAAGAGAAAATTCGTCGTAACGAATTAGTTGCTGTATCTCACAAAGTTTTTGATCTACTGAAGAACCTTCGTGATGGCGCTACAATGGTTAATGAAAAGCGTCTTGAAGTAGAGAGTTGGACTCTTGAAAAAGAACAGCTTGAAGTTTCTCTTGCAGACGAACGCCTTAATAAAGATGAGCAAACAGATAGAATTGAAGAGTTTCAAAAAGAATATAATGAGCTTTCAAGAAACTTGGCCGGAGCCGAAGAGCGCTTGAACTCTCTTTGTCGTGAACAAAGTGAAAAAGAAAAGCAACTTGAGCAACGTGAAAAAGATCTTGAATAGGCTAAACTTGAAGTTGCTGATAGAACTGAACGTTTAGACAAATTAACTACTGAACGTGAAGAGGTTGAAGCTCAAGGTCGTGAAGAACACGACTTTGCTGCAATCGAAGAGAAAGTTGAAGTTCTTAAAGAAGAACTTGAAGTTAGAAATGACACACTTTCAAATCTTGAAGAAGAAGTAAGTGTGGCTAGAAAAAGTCTTACTGAAGTTGATCAGCAAGTATTTAAAAATAACTCTCGTCTTGAAGAGTACTCTGCCCAGTTACAAGACTTGGCAGCTGAGATTGAAGCCCTTGAAAAACAATATTCAGGTGTTTCAACTCAAATTGCAGATGAACGTGACGCTGTAAATGAAACGGCTGATCTTATGGAAGAGCTAACAACTCAAGACCAAGCTCATCGTCAAGATTTAGAGAAACTAACATCAGAAGTTAAAGAACTAGAAAAAGAACACGCAATTAAAAGCCGTGAACTTATCCAGTCTGAAAGTAAGCTTTCATCATTGATTGAAATCAACAAGTCGCTTGAAGGTGTTAAGGCTGGTGCAGCTAACTTTCTTGAAGGACGTGATGATGATGCCTTTAGCTTGCTAGGTAATCTTATTCGTTCAGAAGAAGCTGATACGGCCGGCGTGCAAATGCTTTTAGCCGATATCGTAAATACATTAGTAGCACGAGATGAAAACGGTGCATCTGAACTGGTTGGCTGGCTTGAAGGTAAAGAGGACATAACTCTAGATTTCCTTCAGGGTGAAGCACCAAAAACAAGTGAAGAAAGCGAAGAGCGTCTACGCCTTCAGGGACTTACGGATTTAAGAGCTCTTAATGACGTAGTTCAAATCGCTGACGGATACGAAGCACGTGTTCGCCCACTACTTCACGGTCTCTATTTATCAAATGAACTGACTCAAACTCTTGCGAGTGAAATGTCAGCACAGATTACTTATCGTGGAATTGCCCATCCAAATGGAACAGTGGCAATTAAAAATCATCACGGTGTCAAAGTTGTTAGTTTTGCTGGTGCTGGCGCCGAAGAAAACGGCGTCGTTGCGAGAAACAACAAAATTGAATCACTGACAATTCAAGTTGCTGAACTAGAAGCAACTCTTTCTAGCCTAACTGAAGTTCTAGATGGAAAAAGAGCATCTTTAGAGGAACTTAAATTCAATGCAGATCAAATCAGAGAAAAGCTTTCTGATGTAAGAGCAGATCATGCAGCGAAAAAGTCTGCACTTGAAGGTAAGCTCGCTGGCATGGAGAGCGGAACAAGTCGCCTTGAGATTCTCCAAAAAAGAAAGTCTGAAACATCAAAAGCCAGAGTTGATCTACTAGAAAGTGATGACAAGTTAACTCGCTCACAAGTGCAACTTAAAGAAGAGCTTGAAGAAAAAGAGTCTCAACTTGATACTCTATCTGAAGAAGCTTCAATGCTTCGTGATCAATACGATACTGAGAGACAAGACCTGCTTGAAAAACAAGCTATGGCCAAGGGCTTTAATGATCGTATGGCATCATTTGCTTCACAAATTGAAGATGTTGAAGCTCAGATTGCTAGATTAGAGCAAAGAGTTACAACGACAACAGAATCGATCGAAAAGCTAACGACTCAAATCTCTGAAACAGAAAATGAACTGCAGTCACTTGAAGAAGAAAACCAAGAGTCAGCCTCTGTCCTACAGGACAAAGAAGAAGCACTCTCTATGCTTAAGGATCAACTTGTAATCCTTCTTCAGAGCATGCAAGAGCGTGAAGATAAAGTTAAAGGTCTTTCTAAGAATATCGTTGCTAATGAAAAAGAAATGGCTCTTCATGAGTCTAAGCTTGGTCAGTGGCTAACAGAAGAAGAACAAAACGTTCGCGATGCTTTTGAAAAATATAGAGTTGATCTAAGACAGACAATTGGTCAGTTCCTTGAATACACTGAAGATCAATACCAAGAGCTTAACGATCTATCTGGTATGTATCAGATGGAAACTGAAAGTGGTCCAGTTACGATCGAAGCAGAGGAATACAACTTCAATCGTCGTTACGGACAAGATCTTCGCGACTGTGAACAAAAATACAAAAACTACAAACTTGAATACTCTCGTCTTGGCGATATTAATTGGCAGGCGATTGAAGATTATGAACGTCAAAAACTGCGCCATGATTTCTTAAAGGTTCAGGAAGTTGAACTTCGCCAGTCTCTTGAAGATCTAGAAAAGGCAATTGCTCATATTGATGAGAAGAGTAAGTTGAGATTTAAGGCGGCTTTTGAAGAAGTGGATACACGCTTTCAAAAAGTTTTCCCAATTATCTTTGGTGGTGGTAACGCTCGCTTACAAGTTGTCGGCAATCTCGATGACTCTGAATGCGGCGTCGACATTATCGCTCAGCCTCCAGGTAAGAAGATGCAAAATATTAACCTAATGTCTGGTGGTGAAAAAGCTATGACTGCGGTTAGCTTGATCTTCTCTATCTTCCTTGTGAAGCCTTCACCTTTCTGTCTTCTGGACGAAGTTGACGCTCCTCTTGATGATGCCAACGTTGGACGCTTTAACGAGTTATTACGTGAGATGAGTCAGGAGAGTCAGTTTATTCTTATTACCCATAATAAGAAGACGATGGAACTTAATGACACTCTTTATGGCGTGACCATGCAAGAGCCAGGAGTTTCTAATGCTGTCAGTGTTCAGCTTCACTAAGAAAAATATCTTTATAATTCTGCTATTGGTACTTTGGGTGCCAGTAGCAGAAGCTTTTTTACCTTCAGCTTTTCGTTGTCAGTTTACTCAAGAAGAAAAGAGTCTCGTCTCTGGAAGAATTAATAAAAGTGAAGGGCAAATAGAATATAGAAAACCTGGTCGAATTCGTTTTGAAATTAAAAAACCAAATCAATTAGTCTTTGTAGGTAATCCCAAAAGAGCTTGGTACTACACAGCTCCACCATTTGAAGGTGAGCCTGGAGAAGTTATTATCTCTAAAGGAGCCCAGCACCCAATATTGAAGTTCTTTGATATTTTGTCTTCTGGTTTTGCAGAAAATAAATCGTATAAAGTTAATAAAAATGATGGCGTCGTTACCTTAAACTTTACTAAAAAAGCTCAAGAAGAATTTGATCTTAAAAGTGCTGTTTTAAATATGGGAAAGGACTATACTTTTCCAACTCTTTCAAAAATATCAGTAACACTAACTGACGGAAAAACAATTCAATTAGTCTTGTCTGACTTAGTTCCCAATGTTGCCCTACCAGACTCTAGGTTTATCTTTCAAATCCCCGACAACACAAGACAAACACGTCAATGAAGTTCGTTGAGATCTAAGCTAAAGTTAGTGGTTTTTTCAAGCTGCTGATAAATTATCCAATTTCTAAGAACTAACTTTACATAATTCCTGGTTTCTTCATAAGCGATACCCTCAATAAACTCGAAGACATCTTTTCGACTTCTGTTTTTATACCAATTGAAGATAGGGCCTGTTCCAGCATTATAGGCGGCAATCACACCGACTTTGCGTTTATTCATTCTCTCATCTAGTTCGCTTAAATAGGCTGCTCCAAGAGTGACGTTTTTAGCAGGATCATAAAGATCATCAAAGTCTGAATAGTCGACTTTATGTTGCTTACTCAGTCTTTTGGCTAACTCTGGAATGAGCTGC
>CAXBMT010000048.1:0-13454 GCA_963976925.1 uncultured Bdellovibrionales bacterium | reverse complement strand
AAAAGAGTAGAGTACGACTCCATCCTTGCCAATAACATAAGTTGCAGCCAGAGGCAGCTCCCAGTTGTTGTTGCCTTGGGATTTTTCCAAATCGATACCAAAACTTTTATAGACTTCTTTAAGATCGTCTCCAACTTGAAAAACTAATCCATAGCGCTTTGCTACACGGTTATCCTCGTCATAAAGAAGATCGAAGCTAACTTTATTAGCGTCAGCTGTTGCTTGAGCATTTTCAGGCTTTTCAGGGGAGATTGCAATGACAGTAGCACCTGTATCTTTAAAGTCTTGAAATCTCTGCTCATAAGCTTTTAGTTGAAGATTGCAATATGGACACCATCCACCGCGATAAAATGTTATGACGACAGGCCCTTTTTTTAGAGCATCTTTTAATCTAAAGGAGTCTTCTTTAAAACTTTCAAGCGTGAAGTCTGGAGCCTTCTTGCCCATAACTATAGCTTTCTTAAGGCCACTCTTTTTTAGTTCAGTCGTAGCTTTTTGCATAATTGCTTTAACATTGGGAGGGGCTTTTGAGGCACTTCTTTTGGCAGATAGCTGACTCTCTAAAGTTTCGGCAATCGATAAATTTGAAATAAACAACGCAACTAGTAATAATAATTTCATTAAAACTCCTTTTTCTTTTGTGTCGATAAAATGAAAATTATTACTTAAAGTTCGCTAAACTTTTTAATAAAGAATCTTCTTTTTCTTTTAATTCAGAAGCTTCCATTTTAACTTTCTCAACAATCTCAGGTTTAGCGTTATCGATAAACTGTGGATTTGTGATTTTCTTGTTAAGTTTGGCGATCTCTGCCTGAGTTTTTGTAAGGTCTTTATTTAGTCTTTGAATCTGATCGTTAATATCAATCAATCCTTCTAGAGGAATAAACAGCTCGCAGTAGGTTAGGGCGGCCACCGCAGATTTATCTGGTCTAGCTTCTGACTTAGACTTAACGACAAGACTATTTAAACGTGCCATGTCTTTAAGACCGCTCTCATGTTCTTTCAAATAACTAATGAGTTCAGCTTCATCTGTATAAACTTCTAGGGCCACTTCATCTTTTGGCTTGATGCCAACACTTTGGCGCACACCACGAATAGCACTAACAATCTCAACGAATTTGTTCATGCTTTCTTGATCTTTAATAAAGCGAAGCTCTTCTTTTTCCTCTGGGTAGTCTTTGACGATGAGAAGATCTTCATCTTTTGATTTTAAATGTTCCCACAGCTCTTCTGTAATAAAAGGTGTAATTGGGTGAAGAAGAGCTACAATTTCTTTAAAGGCAAATCTTAATACGGCGGCACGTGAGGCTTTGATTTCTTCGTTGTCGCCGTAAAGAATTGGTTTAGACAGTTCAATAAACCAAGAGCAGAACTTCTCATAAACAAAATGGTATATTGCCTGGCAAGACTCATCAAAACGATATTCGTCTAGGCTGGAGTTCATTTGTCCTGCGACAGTATTTAGCTCGGCCAGTATCCAACGCTCATGGTGATCTAATTTAGAGAAGTCTTTAGGTAATTCACCAGCATCTTGCAAGAACGGGTGGGTGAAGCGAAAGGCGTTCCAAAGCTTGTTAACAAAAGCTTTGTAACCATTAATACGTTCTGGATCGAGATTGAGAGTCCTGTTATAGCCAGAGCCAGCTGCTAAAGTGAACCTAAAGGCATCAGCCCCATACTCAGCTGCAGTTTCAAGGGGATCAATCCCATTACCAAGCGATTTAGACATCTTTCTGCCAAACTTATCTCTAACGATTGCGTGAATATAAACATGTTTAAACGGACGTACGTCTAAAACTTTATGGGACATCATCATCATTCGAGCGACCCAAAAAAATATAATATCAAAGCCGGTTACAAGAACTGAGGTAGGGAAAAATGTATCAAACTTTTTATCTTTCATACGCTCAGGATTTGGCCAACCAAGGGTAGAGAAAGGCCAAAGGGCAGAAGAGAACCAAGTATCTAAGACATCTGGATCTTGTTTAATATCTTTGTCTGAGCATTTAGCACATTCAGTCGGGTCTTCTTCAGTTGCCCATTGATGATTACACTTGTTGCAATAAAATACTGGGATTTGATGTCCCCACCAAAGCTGTCTTGATACACACCAGTCTTTTGGTTCACGAAGCCAAGAGAAATAGGTGTTTTCCCACTGCTTAGGGTAAAAAACAGTGTCATCTTTCTCGACTGCTTCAACGGCTACGCGAGACATCTCTTTAACATTAACAAACCACTGTTTTGAAACGAGTGGCTCGATGATTGCACCAGATCTTTCGCCGTGACCAACTTGGTGCACATGTTTTTTAACTTCTTTTAGTTGTCCGATCTCTTCAAGCTTTTCAACAATGAGCTTTCTGGCTTTTGGTGGCATCATGCCTTTGAACTCAAGGCCGATATCATTTAGTGAGCCATCTTTATTAAGCATCGTGATGATTTCTAGGTTATGACGTCTACCGATTTCAAAGTCATTGAAGTCATGACCTGGAGTCACTTTCAAGCAACCTGTACCTTTATCAATCGATACATAATCATCGGCTATGATTGGAACTTCTCGATTACAAAATGGAACGATAGCAGTTTTACCAATAAATTTTTGAAAACGTTCATCATCTGGGTGAACACAAACTGCAGTATCTGCGAGGAGTGTTTCTGGACGAGTCGTCGCGATCTCTAATGTTTCATCACTGTCCTTAATTTTATATAGGATATGATAAAATGCGCCTTTGACTTCTTTGTGATCAACTTCAGCGTCTGAAATAGCTGACTGAAGAACCGGGTCCCAATTAATAATATAGTCAGACTGATAAATGAGGCCTTCGTTGTACAAGTTTACAAAAACTTTTCGAACAGCTTCATTAGCTTCCGGATCCATTGTGAAAACAGAGTAGTCCCAGTCTGGACTGGCTCCCATCACGCGTTGTTGGCTCGCAATGATTCCGCCATACTCCTCTTTCCATTGCCAAGTCTTCTTTATGAACTCTTCTCGTCCATAATCGTGGCGAGTTTTCTTTTCAGTCTGCATGAGCATCTTTTCAACAACATTCTGAGTAGCTATACCGGCGTGATCCATTCCTGGTAAGAAAAGTGTTTCATACCCTTTCATGCGTTTATAACGAATCAGAGCATCTTGTGTTGTGATATCTAGAGCATGACCTGCGTGTAGTCTACCTGTAACATTGGGAGGAGGCATGATGATGCAATAGCCTTCATCTTTTTTACCTTTTCTAGGCTTAAAATAACCGCCTTTTTCCCAGATGTCGTACCACTTTTTCTCAGATGTAGTTGGTTCATATGTTTTAGGTAGTTCTTGAGTCATAGTGAGTCCTTAAGCGCGCAAGTGTTTAACGATATCTGACATGTTGGTCATGGATAAATCGACTTGCGTTTTTTCTTTTAAATTCTTGATTGGCATTGTGTTGTTTTGAATTTCATTTTCACCAAAAAAGGCGACAAATTTTGCACCACGCTTTTCTGCCATTGGAAAAGCTTTCTTTAGTTTGATTGGTTCTAAAGCGGTAACAGTTTTAATTCCCTGGGAGCGAAGCTCATCTGCAATTTGCAACATCTTGGTAGTTGATTTGTCATCGAGACATGCTAAGAAAATGTCATTAGTTGGCAATGTAAAGTCAGGCATCAGGCCATGGGTCTCTAGAAAGTCCGTCAAAGTCACATCACCTAGACCAAAGCCAATACCTGGAAGTGGTTCTTCGTTAAAGATCTTTAGTAGGTTGGCATATGCGCCTCCACCACAAAGAGCGCGTCGATTGTCAGGATGCTTATCAAAAATTTCAAAAACAATACCAGTGTAATAATCGAGACCACGAACTACAGCGGGATCATACTTGACGTATTTTGCTATTCCTAAGTCATTAAAATGAACCAAGAACTCTCTAAGCTCAGCAGCGGTTTCAGCTTGCTTCGTTTCGTCTAGTAACTGAAGTAATCCTTCAAACGAGTCAACTTTCAAGTAGCGATCAAATAGCTCAACAGCAGATAAAGAAAGATTTAACTCAGCGACAAGTTTTGATACAGCATCAGCTGGTATCTTTTTTGCTCTATCAACTATCTTGTAAAGTTTAAGTGCTTGCTCATCGTCAGCACCCATTGCACCTTTAAAAAGTGAGTCAACGATTCTTCGATCGTTTAATAAAATTTCAAAGTGCTTCTCGTTGGCGCCTAGTTTATTCATTAAAGAAATAGCCAGTTGAAGAATTTCGATCTCACCAGAAAATCCTGGAGCTCCAAAAATATCGACATTAAACTGCCAGTGCTCACGAAGACGACCACGTTGTGGTTTTTCGTATCTCATAAGATTGGGAATCGAGTACCAACGGATAGGCTTTGTCTCATTTTTATGAACTTGAGCTACCATTCTCGCTACAGTTGGAGTCATTTCAGGACGGATAGCAACCTCTCGTTCTCCACGATCAGTAAAACTATAAATTTGTTCATTGATCAGCTCATCACCAGATTTTGCTCGGTAAAGATCGACTTCTTCTAATAGCGGACCATCATATGGTTCATAGCCAAATAGTTCGGCCGTGTAAGTCATTGCAGTGAATAAGTGATCACGCTTTCTTTTGTCTGTTGGGAAAAAATCTCTGGTGCCTCTATATGGCTTTTTGCCTAGTGTCATATTGCTGCCTTTTATAGATAAAATCAGCAAATTTGTAGCATGAATGAAGGGGAAAGGCCTCAATTACAGGCTTAATATCCAATCATTTGTAGGCTTAGGAAGTAGAACGGGTGCCGAGTAAAACGGATCCTTCTTCTTAATGATCGTTTCACCATTAAATGGAGTAGAATCAATTTCGCGTGGCACCCAGTCATTAACGGGGGCTGGAAGCTTAGTCATAGTGGTTTCTAGAACTGGATCAATGACCTCATCGAGAATATCGCTAGCTGATTTAGACTTTGGCTTAGAGTCGAATTTAGTTAGTTTAAAAAGATTCTCTTCTTCGCTTAAAGGCTTGAGTTCATCTGAATATGAAGTTGTAAGGATGATCCAGCTTGATTGCTCTATTCTACCAAGAGTCTTAATAGCTAAAGTTTGAATTTTTTCATTAAAACTTACAGGAGAGGCAAAGGCGAAAAAATCAATCCAACTTAGTACTAACTCTACTCGCTTTCTTAAAACTTGAAGGCCTTGGATTGAAGATGAACTTGGACTACTTGTCCATAATGATGGATAGCGAGAGTCGGCGACCAAGACTCTAGCATCTTTGATGAGGGATCTAACAACGAATTGTGCCCAGGGAGAATAAGCAGGCCAATCCGCACTAGATTCGACTTCTAGAATTCTTTTTGAGTTATAGCTCTTAAATAAAGACGATGACTCAGGTCTAGAGGATAATAAAAGTTTAGAAGTTTCAGATTTTACAATAAAAAATAGATCAGTTTTTTTCAGGAACTTTGAATACAAAGAAAAGTTCTTAACAAAAGCTTCAATTTTTGATCTATCGAGATCATTAAAGTTTTCAGGAGGAAGGGTTCTTAAAAGTAGGGAGATTTCAGCGGGCACATCACTTTCTACTTTAGGTGTATAGACTTCTAAAGCAAATACTTTTACTGTCAGTAAAAAAGAAAAAAATAAAACAAACTGCTTCACTTTTTGTCCTCACTGTCAGAACTTAATGTTTCTTTTGCGCCTGCTTGTTGCTGGTCAAGTGGAACCAGAAACTTTCCCTGAAAAGGAATAAGAAGTAATCCATCAAAATTAATAATTGAAGTCGCGTATCTGAGATCACTAATCGCTTCAAGTTTAGAGTCTTTTACTTCTAAGGAGTAAATGTCATGCCTAATAGACTTACCTCGTTTGAAGGCTTTTGAGAAAAAGATTTTTCCCTCAGTATGATTACAAACCATATGTCCAATATCCGGAAGAGGGGATGTGTAGATCGGCTTCGTTAAACCTTTATCACCATCTAACTCCCAGATCTCAGATGCACCTGCAAGTTGTTGATAGGGGAAGGCACCAAGATACATTTTTCCAAATCCACTGCAAATCTCAAGTCTTCGGTTCGTTCCCTTGGGTTTAAATGTAACTTTAGTTTTTGTATCGACACGGCTGAATTTAATAAGAGCCGCTTCACCTTTTTCATTCATGTCGGTATAGAAAACATTTTGTTCATCAATCATTTCTACATCTGGATAAAAAAACGGATTAAGCTTAACGGAGGTTTGTATATTAAATCCGATCTGAGTATTTTCAAGGCTTTTAATCGAAATAATTCTAGTATAAGGGTTATAGTAACTCACCCAACTACCACTTAGGTGAACCTTTGGAGAAACTCCCTGGCCTAATTCTACAGCAACGTTTTTACCTTTTTGAACTCTATAAACCTTACCAATTAAGCGAGGATCGAATGATCTTTGATAATTTTCAATTTGGCTGACAATAATCCAGGAACTTTTAGGATCAGCTGTAATATTATATTGAGTTCCCATTGAACCCTTAATGACTTCAGAGACATTAAAGTTTGTACCAAGCAATAAATCTCCCGAACGCCTTTGATAGTAAGTAAAACGTCCATCTTTTGTAAGGTAGCGTATGTTGGCAACGTCTTGCTTGGTCGCAAGTTCAGGAAGCTTTTTTGCAAAAGAAGAAATTGAAAAAAATATGAGTATTGTAAGGCTAATTTTTAATGCCATACAAGGTCCATGTTTTAAGTAAATGTTGATTTTGAAATGCTGAGACACTATTAAAAATATAATTCCAAGGAATGATTCTTGGTGAGTGTACGTCATCTAGAGTTGTTCTTATAACAACATCATCGCCGTTACCTCTGTCAGATAAACCATCAATGATGAAGGGTAATGGAGTACATTGATTAAAGTAATTACGCATGAAAAAACTTGGTAGTATTTCTTCTGCGCATCCAACTCCATGGACAATTGCTGTCTTTAAATTTTTCAAATAAAAGGTGAGTTCAGTTAGGTTTCTAATTTCTTTTGCTTCTATTTTTAGAGTTTCACCTAATAAAGACTGTAGTGTTGATTTTGTTTGAGCTATTGAATCAGGAAAATAACTAAATAGAGGATTCCCCTTAAACTCAAGTCCTGTAATTTCTTTTTGGTTGAGTACAATCTTTCTTTCACAATTTGTAAGGGTGCAAATATTTTCCTGGTAAATGATAAAACATCCATTCTTAAACTCTAGTAGTGAAGGGTTATAGTTAGTCCCTCTAATAACTTTACACTCGCTGTCTGGACTCATTTCATAATTATTAACGAGAATTTTCTTAATGATAAAATTCTCACTTAAAGGGGATGTTTTTGAAGGGCCAGGAACATAAGGAAGACATTCTCTTGCTTCGCTTGCTCTATTGTTAAAGCATATTTCGAGAGGCCATCCTTCCTTAGGGTCTACTTTTAAGCTTTCAGTTGCATATGCGAGAGCTGGAACTTGGGCGCATTCTACGGAAGAGACTTGATCATTAGTACCTAGAAAATGAGACCATAATCTGAAACCATTTGTAATCGTTCCATTGTCTAAGTTGCCTGGACAATCTCGATACCTCGTTACAAGCTTCGAATTTAGTAGAGCATCCGATAGCTCTGAACAATTAGGTTTTGGAAAAAGTGCTGGATATTGTTTTGATCCTAATATCGTGCACAGATTATTTTGTTTTTTTAATCTACCCGCGCAGGCTATGAGGTCTTGTCCTGAAATTACATCTTTACCAAGAAGCTCTTGGCATTGACGGTCTATTAACCATGCAGGCTTTTCACCAGCAACAATCTTAGGCCAAATTTCATCAGTTAAAAATGGTGAGCAAAACTTCTCTTTATCATCCAGTCCTTTGCATAAAGACCCAATATAGTTTCTTTGAAAAACAGAAGTTAACTTACTGATTTCTTCTTTAACTTTAATTTTACTTCCTAATACTCTTCTGGTTAGAAGCTCTGATGCAGGAGTTTGAGTTAGTTGAAGCTCTGCACGTTCTCCATCTTCAATTTTTTCATGTATGCCACACAGGTAGGGTAGGTAGCTGTTTGAAGCCCATTCCGTAAGAAGGTTTTGGCACTGCTTACCACTTTGTGGGACGGCAAAAGTAAAACTATCAATAGTCTTCTTTAAGTTATTTTTTTGAAACAAAGAAGCATAGTCTCTGTTCGCGGCACATTCTTTTTTATAAATAAGGTTAATAAAGTTAGATCTATCAATTGATAATAACTCGGGTGTAGTTTTATCTTTTACAGTTGCCATCACAGGGATAGTATCTGGCACTCCCTCAGGACCTCTTAATAAATCATTTTCAAGACTAGCGAAAAATGAACATTTACCTTGTCTCGATAGCGCTAAGTAAGATGGCTCTGTATGGATAAGTATTGAGCGAATAAAAGTAGAATCAATCTCAATCCTTTTGGATGAGTCTATCGTGCTAATACTTGCTGGGTTACCAGTAGATTTTTTAATAAGTGCGCCAAAGCGCCCATTTTGGGCTCCGACAATTTTTTCTAATGAGAATAAAACTCCAGGAACCTTGTCTGGATCAATTGATATTTCTTGTCGCGGTAAAGGTTGTGGTTCTTTGTTTTGCGAAAAGACTTCCCCACTTAAAAGTAAGCAGGGAAGTATAAGTAGAAATTTAAAGGACCGATTGGGCCAGTATAGATGCCACATCTTGAATATCGATCTCCTCTGTGGCCGCTACTTGGGCCTTAGATGAATTAAAATTAATCATACAGTAGGAGCAGGCAGTAGCCAATTTTGGTACTTTCACTTCAGCAATATCTTCAAGGCGCTTTTTGGCCAAGTGTTCACCTTCTGGCAGCTCGTACCACATATTACCACCACCCATTCCACAGCACCTGGCCGTATCTTTAGCCAATTCCATTTCATTGACTTTAAGTCCAGGAATTGAATTTAGGATATCACGAGGAGCGTCGTACTCACCGTGATGTCGACCAAGATAACAAGGATCATGGAATGTAAGTTCACCTGATAGCTCTTTTTTAGGCTGAAGTTTTCCATTTCTAACTAACTCGGCCAAAAGTTCAGTGTGGTGAACTGTTTCAAAGGCTCCGTCTTCAAACTTGCCGTATTCTTTGCCAATAGTATGCAAACAGTGAGGACAA
Organism: uncultured Bdellovibrionales bacterium; assembly: GCA_963976925.1. Classification (GTDB taxonomy): domain Bacteria; phylum Bdellovibrionota; class Bacteriovoracia; order Bacteriovoracales; family Bacteriovoracaceae; genus UBA4207. The sequence goes on along the minus strand of CAXBMT010000048.1, from coordinate 4,370 downwards.
TGGGTGACAACTTTATCAAATTCGTACTGGCGCATATTAGCAATGTTTTCAATTGCAATTTCATAGAACGAATATTCATCACCAAACCTGCGTACTGGATCACCGTTGCATTTTTCAGTTTTTCCCATGACAGCAAAACTGACTCCGGCTTTTTTAAGTAAGCCTACAGTATCTTGAACAACTTTTTGATTTGCTGAGTCATAAGAGCCTGCACAACCAACGTAGTATAAGTAATCCACTTTTTTACCAGACTCGATGACAGGAACTTCCATACCATCGGCCCACTTGAAGCGATCATCTTGAGTAATACCCCATGGGTTACCATTGATCTTTACCTTATTGGTAGCATCAGCGGCAGCCGGAGGAATATCACCGAGAGTAAGTGTTTTGTATCTTTTAGCTTCTAGAATTAGGTTTACGTGTTCAATATTGGCGGGACACTCTTCCATACATGCACCACAAGTTGTACACGCATCCAGTTCGTTTGATTCGTAAATAGGATTTTCACCCCATAGCTCTACGTCGGCTTCACCCTTATTCCATGCAGCTTCAACAAGATCTCTGGCCTTGGTTACAATTGTTTTTGGGTTAAGGTTTTTTCCTGCATTGAGCGCAGGACAAACGTCAGTACATCGACCACATTCAACGCATGTTAAAAGGTCGAGTCTATTTTTTAGCGTGAGCTCACTTGCTTTACCAAGACCGAAAGTTTCAGCATTTTCATCTTCAAAGTCCATTGGTGAAAGAACTGCACCACGGTGAGCAGGAGTTAGAAGTGAAGCCAATGGTAAGAAAACAATATGCGAAAATTTTGAATAAGGAATACTTGCAACAAAAGCCATTGTGTTGGCCATATGTCCAAGCCATAGTGCTCTGTAAACTGTTGCTAGGCTGTCATTAGACCAGCCAAAGCTCATGAAGAAATTTGCTACAAGCCAACCAACCGGTGACCAGCGAGCTTCGTCTACTGGCATTCCTGTTCCTAGAATTCTTAGACCTTCCAGCAGGTAACCAATGATGACAAGTGCGGCTAGCATGCCGTACATAAAATATTCACGTTTCGGTTGCGTAGCAGAAAGTGAATCAGGCTTCTTAACGTAGCGGCGATAGAAAGCTAAAGCAAGGCCTGCTAAAATCGCTAAGCCGGCGATGTCTGCTAGAAATGAAATGATAATATAAGTCCAGCCTTTATAGATCTGAAAAGGCGTGTCGGCATGGATCGCAACAAGATCAGTAGCAATCCACAAAATAACAAATCCATAATAAATCAGTGAGTGAAAAATACCCACGTTTGCTTTTCTTGTGACTTTTCCTGTGAAGAAAATAGTTTCAATAAAGTTTTTCCAATTAAGCTTTTCAGGCAAAATTCCTTTTAAGGCTGATAAGCCTTTTCCGTTGGTGATAAAAAGAATTTTTCCCCACATACCTTTTGCAAAGATCGCAAAAGCAGCAACCAGTAGGACATACATTGCAACCTTGAATGAGAATGGTATATTCCACATGACTTCACGGGTTGCGAGTTCTAAATCTTGCACGGCTAATGCTCCTTCCTTGACCAGAAAGTTCCGGTATAATAACAATTAAAATAATACCCTTATATAATAGTATCTAAATCACTTCCTTTATAGGAGAAAAAACCTACCACTCGAACCTTTGTAAAAGTCGTGTAATCTATCTTTATGATTAAAAGTTTAATTCTTAGCCTCATATTCATCGCTGTAGGTTGTTCGCGTTCGCCAACAATTAATTTGCGCCCTCGAACTTTTGGAGAAAATCCTAAAAATGTCATCTGGATACAGGTTCCAGGCTTCGAGCTAGAGCACTCTGCGATGCTTCGATTTGGCTCAAGTGATAGTAGGGCCCTAACTTCAATCGAAGATGTTGATTGTGTCGGATCTGCTTGGTCCTATAACTTCTACCAATTACGCACAAATGCTGATGAATCAACTATGTCGCAAATCACTGGAAGTGCAGATATTAAGAATTCCTGCCCATCGGATAATCGATTTCCTGTATGGCAATATTATAAATCACTAGGCTTTCAGACCTTAGCTGTAGAAGTTGGGACTAACTCCAAGAACTCTCTGGGAGCACATTCCCAGTGTAACAAAAATACATTTATGGAAGGGGTTACACTTCTTCAGATGCAACAATCTTCAACTAAAGTTGATGAGGATAAGCTCTTTCATTACCAATCAAAAAAATCACTAGCTAAAGAAGGTTTGTATTTTGATCAAACCTGTCAGAATAAAAATTCAAGCTGTTTTGCAACGCTCTCAAATAATATACAAACAATGTGGAGCGAGTTCTCTAATCAAAGCAAGGGAACCTTCTTTTATATTAGAGATTTTAGATATCTGAACTATTTAAAGTCTGGAGATATTAAGAAGGCCAGAGAAGTTCTAAGTGAAATCAATAAAGTTGTTGCATACTTTAAAAGTCAGCCTAATTCTTCTCAGTCACTTATTCTAATTACCGGAGGAGAAACACAATCCTTAAAGATGCCCACCAGAGGAAAAGAGTGGAAAGACTTTGAAAAACTCGGTCGAAATGTACGATCAGAAAGATCTAGACTAAATTCACCCGTGCTCGCGAAGGGTCCTTCTGCGGAAAACTTTTGTGGAGTTTATGAAGAGTCAAAGATCCTTGCTCGTCACTTTTGGCGAGATGATAATAAAATACTTTCTATAGATAAATTTACTGAGTTAATGAAGTTCTAACTTCATCCTTAGTAATGAGATAAAAAGTCTTACAATAGTCACACTTGGTTTCTATTTCGTTCTTATCTTCAAAGATTCCGTCGATTCCCTCTGTTCTTACTAATGAGGCAACCCCTTGGAGCATACGATCTCGAGAGCAACCACACTTAAAGCTTATCTCTGTTGAAGTTAGAACTTCCATCTCTCTTTTCTTGAAATGCTCAACGATATCCTCGTAGCTAACTTCTCCACTTTCTAAAAATGAGGAAACGGAATTTAGAATTGATTGAAAATATTCGTCGAGATTTGGTCTGTCTTCAGCATCAACTTGATCTACTTGTTTATCTGGAAGACGCTGAATGAGTAGAGATTGATCTGATTTTTGTGACACATGCACTTTGGCGTTGATCTGATATGAGTCTTTAAGAATCATATTGGAAATCTCTGTCACTGAAAGTTTTTTAAGTTCAAGAATCGTATTATATGGTTCGCGTTGTCCTGGGATAATTTTAGTTAATCGGCAGTGACCATCTATTCTATCTGGAAAGTCGTTAAAACTTTCTGGAAATAATAATGTCCGCATAAAACCTTGAGAGTTAGCTTCAAGCTTAAATCTAAACCATGGCTCTTTAGAATCAATATAAAAACCAAAGTGTTCACCTGACTTTAGGTGAGAAATAAGCGGTAAAAAAGTAAGCACGGCATCACGGAAAAAACTAAATCCTTGACCCTTAATATCGTGAATAAGAGCTAAATCTCTAATAACACTTTGACCATCAAAGTAATGCAAGGTGAAACCAGATCTTTGGTCTATAAATCCTGTAAGACGACTTTGCTCTAGCATGACGAACCAATCGATTAGAGTTACGATAACTATCGTTTAACATAATGAGCTGTTAGTGTCCCTAATATTTTTTGAGGTTAGAGAATGTCGCTTTGTGTAAAGCTGTTTGATAATAGCGATGATCTTTATAAAAGTGACTACTGGGGTTCAAACGAACAGCCAACTACAGTTGTTTGTCCAAGTCCTGCAGAAGCAGATCGAACAAGACTTTTATTAAGTGAAAATCAACAAATACTGAATATTGATGTCGTCACAATTTCCAAGTATATCTCCACTCAATTTGCAATTCTTGAAGAGCAGCCTGTTGTTTCAAGAAAAGCAGACCTTTTGTTAAAGCTTTCAATATTTTGGAAAAAGATTTATCCCAATTACAATTATCAGCGTTTTATTCAGGCTTTTACTCTTCTAACTGAGTTAAGAGGTACATCTCTAGAACTTGAAACAATGGAAGAAATTTTAGAGCACTATCATCCTGAGGTAAGCAATGGGGTTAGAATGCTTTGGACCTCTATGTCCAATCTTGGTTTGTATGACGAGCATGCTAGCTACTCACTTTTGGCAGAGGCTTATAGACAAACGCCTTCCCCTTTCGAGTTTAGTTTAGAAAGTAGAGTCATTTTTCATGGTTTTGGACACCTTTCGGGCGTACAAATTGATCTTATCAAGTCGATAGCGATTAGACAGGAAGTAATAATCCCATACAGAGCCTCATTGTATAGAAACCGGTATCAAACTGATTGGATAAGCTGGATATCAACTGAAGAAGATGATCAGGTCGATAACCTCGTTGGTGAAGAAGGAAAAGGCTGGAACCAGGCAAAGTACCT
>CAXBMT010000047.1:0-13463 GCA_963976925.1 uncultured Bdellovibrionales bacterium | reverse complement strand
AACTTTCACGGCAGACTGTCCGGCTCTAAAGTTATCAAGCAGTAAATGAATAAAACTTCAGAAATTGATAAGACAAAAAAAATCGTATTCACTAATGGTTGCTTTGATATTTTACATCCTGGGCATGTTGCTTATTTGAATGAAGCTAAATCTCTAGGCGATACATTAGTTGTTGGTCTAAATAGTGATGAAAGCGTTAGACGTCTAAAGGGTAATGATAGACCCGTTAATAATCAAGACGATCGAACATTTATGTTAATGAACTTAAAAGCCGTTGATCATGTATTTATTTTTGATCAAGACACTCCCTATGAATTAATTAAGGAGATTATGCCAAACATTTTAGTTAAGGGCGGAGACTGGAAGCCTGAACAGATTGTAGGAAGTGATCTCGTGTTAGCTAATGGCGGTGAAGTTAAAAGTTTAAAGTTCATTGATGGTCACTCAACCTCAACATTAATTTCTAAAGTTCAAGGCCGATCTTAAGCATCAACTATCAAGGCTAAAACATTGAAATATTAGTAAGCCCGAGTAACCGAGTCGGATAAGGGTTTAATTTTATTCAACTTTTTAAAGCCAAATACTCAAGAAATTTTTTCCGGACCCGAAAGGACAGGTACAGCATTGGGGTGCTGTAAAGTGAAATCAGACGGTATTGATTCACTCTTAAACAACACAAGGAGGTTTTATTTGTTAACCGGAGATTAGATTATGGGTATTCGTATCAACACAAACGTTCAGTCACTTGCAGCTCAAAGAGCTTTGGGTGAAGTTAAAAAAGGTCAAGATGCCGCACTCGAAAAACTAGCATCAGGTTCTCGCATCAATAGAGCGAGTGACGATGCAGCAGGATTGGCCATCAGTGAAAATTTAAAAGCAGACATTCGTGGATCACAACAAGCCAAAAGAAATGCCAGCGATGGTATCTCAATGATTCAAGTCGCTGAAGGTGGCATGAATGAAATATCAAATATTCTAGTACGTCTTAGAGAGCTATCTGTACAAGCAGCATCAGATACGGTTGGTGATAAAGAGAGAAAGTTTACTGATCTTGAATTTCAACAACTCACTAATGAAATCGAAAGAATTTCCCAATCAACAGACTTCAACGGAACTAAACTTCTTAACGGAGAGGGATCGCTTAAAGAATTTCAAGTCGGCATTGGTAACGATGAATTTGCTGATAGAATTTCTTTTGATCCAGCACAGATTAATGTCGTCGGTTCAGAGCTAGGGGTTGCTGGATTAGCAGTCTCTTCAAAAGAGGGGGCACAGGAAAATCTTGAAGCCATTGATACCGCCTTAGATAAAGTAAGTGGTAACAGAGCAGTTCTAGGTGCGTTACAAAACAGATTAAATTCAACAGTAACAAACCTTGAAGTAAAAACTGAAAACTTATCTGCAGCGAATTCGAGAATTAGAGATACTGACGTAGCATCCGTTTCAGCAGATTTAGCTAAGTCTAATATTATGAGTGCAGCTGGAGCATCAGTGTTAGCGCAGTCTAATAACTCAAATATGTCTGCACTAAAGCTTATTGGTTAGTAATTAAGTTAAATAAAAGAGTGAAAGCTCCCTTCGGGGAGCTTTTTTTTTGCCTGGAAATTAAGTCTAAGTATCTGAATTAAAACAAAAAATAGAAAAATAAAAATAATGGTTGACAAAAATACTTAAGAAAAAAGCAGAGCGTTACGATCAGGTATATGTCTGGCAGTGAGAAAGCCAGCTTAACTTTTAAGGAGAATATCATGGGCTTAAGAATCGCAACAAACGTAGCATCAGAGATGGTGCAAAAGAACCTAAGCAAGGTTTCTGAATCATCAGCGCAATCACTAGAAAAACTATCTTCTGGTAAGCGCATCACAAAGGCAGCTGACGATGCTGCCGGCTTGGCCATCGCTAAGAACCTAGAAGCACAGACTGCAGGTTTAAGGCAGGCAACAAGAAACGCTAACGACGGTATTTCACTTGTTCAAGTCGCTGAAGGCGGACTAAACGAAGTGTCGAATATCATCGTTCGACTACGAGAGCTATCGGTGCAAGCAGCATCTGATACCGTGGGAGATAAAGAGCGTGACTTCCTAAATAAAGAATATCAACAATTGGTATCAGAAGTGGATCGTATTGCTGAAACAACAGCATTCGGTGGAGCAAATCTTCTAAATGGCACAGGTAGTGGCCAGATGGAGTTCCAAGTCGGTAACGGCTCAGGAGATGTCCATAGAATTGGATTTGACTCATCAGAAGCGAACGCAACTGCATCATCAATTGGTATTAGTGGCACAGGAGTATTAGAAAAATCTGATGCACGTGACTCACTTGCAAACTTAGATGAAGCATTACAGACAGTCAGTGGTTTTAGAGCGACATTTGGTTCAGTTCAAAGTCGACTCCAGTCAACAGTAGCAAACCTTGGAACACAAGTTGTTAACCAAGAAGCTGCAAGATCGATTATCGAAGATGTTGATGTAGCTGCTGAAAGTGCGAAAATGGCCAGTGATAATATTATCAAACAGGCTGGTATCTCGACCTTGTCTCAAGCTAACAATGTACCAAACTCAGCTTTAAGACTGATTTCGTAAATATCATTTCTCCGGGTCCTACTAGATAAGTACTATTAGGACCTGTTTCTTAAGCTCATCCTCCCTTGGCGTTCAGCGATTCCAAGGGAGGCCTTAGAGCCCAAAGAGAGATTGACTGGATTAATAGAAGTAGATCCGGCACAATGGAGAAATGAATATTTACTTTGTTTCCGATGTACACATTAAAGAAGACAATGACGAAGCCTCAGTATTGTTTAGAAAGTTTTTAAAAGAGGCATATAAATCAGATGCCGTTATCCTTCTCGGTGATATCTTCGATCTAATCGTTGGAGGACATCAAAACTGGTTTGATAAATTTCCAAAAACATTTCAAGAAATCTCAAAACTATCTCAATCAACAAAAGTATATTATATCGAAGGAAATCATGATTTTCTTATGCAGGAACTGTTTAAACAGAAACTTGAAAAAGTAACTCATATTAGCGGCGACTTGGTATTAAAAAGTCATGAAAAGAGTATTCGTTTTTCACACGGTGATGATGTTGAAATTGAGAATATGAACTACAGAATCTATAAGAAGTTAATCAATAATCAGTTTATTGAATTTCTTGCTAATAAAGTGGTGCCGGTGAAAGTCGTATCAATGATTGGTGATAAAGCATCAAAAGAGTCCGCGAAGAAAAGTCGACGCTACTCAATGAGTGAAGAATACGAATCCAAGATTAAAGAAAAATTTAGGCAAAGTGCTGAGGCATACTTTAAAAAGCTAAATGACTTTAATATCCTTGCCTGTGGTCACTCACATGTTAAAGATATGTGGAATGAAGGCCAATTTACCTACGTAAATAATGGCTATTTCATGAAAGAGAAGACATACGCCACCATAGAAGATGGCGTAATATCGTTTAAGAATTTAGTTTAGTGGAGTCATAGAGCTAATAAATGAACTATGATCTTTTGCCGCTATGACATCAACTCTTGAAAGTGTTCTTTGATTACCCTTGCCAACAGTCTCTTTGCTTACATGAACTAAGTTCTCAGCGTTGATAGCAATCTGAGGCAAGTGAGTGATTGCCACTACTTGAGAATGCTTACTTACATTTGATAAAGACTTCCCAATTCTAAGAGCTGTTTCACCACCAACTCCGGCATCAACTTCATCAAAGAGAAATACCGAGATGGAATCCTGACTTGATAGAACTTGTCTTAAAGCAAGAAGGATTCTTGAAAGCTCACCACCAGAGGCAATATCTTGAACATTAAAGAAGCCTTCACCAATATTAGTTTGAGCTCTAAATGAAAGATCAGTTATGCCTTTAGAGTTTAAATTACTCTTAATGGTAGATAAAATTAAAGACGCACCTTTCATGTTTAATGTTGAAACAGAAGTAGTTAATTGATCTGATAGTTTGCTGGCCGCAAGCTCTCTTTTCTTGTGAAGCTGTGTTGCCGTTTTAGTCAGCTCATCAACAAGTACTTTAATGTCAGACTGCATCTTTGCAATATCTTTTTGTAAGGACTTAAAGCTAGTATTCTTACCTTTTAAGTCTTCATAGGTAGAAATAATTCCTTCTACATTACCACCGAATTTTCTTTTAAGTTTTTGATATTTATCTAGCCTTTCAAGAATATCGCTTAGCTCATCTTCGCTGACAGGATCAAAGTCAATAGAACCCAGCTTATAATCAACTTCGCTTAATAATGAATGGGCACTTTTGAGATTATCTAAAAGATCATCAGTGAGAATATTGCTACCTTCAAAATCTTTGATCATGATTGATATCTGATTCATAATCGAAATATTTCTGTCACCAGATAGTCTATCTTGATTGATACTAACTAATTTCTGATTCTTTTCTTGGTTAAGCGTAGAGCTCTTCTTTGTGATAAGTTCTTTTTCATCTTCAACTGATGGATCAAGCTCTTCAATCTCTTTAAGCTGAAATTGAATGAAGTCTTCTTGTTGCAAAGATTTTTCAAGTGTTTGTTCAAGTTCAAGTAGTGCTTTCTTCTTACTGGAAAGTTCTGCAAATTTATCGCTAAAACTAGTAACCGATGTGGTGATTCCTGCAAATTGATCAAGAAGCTTAAGTAAATAGTTAGGACTTAAAAGCTTTTGGTTTTCAAATTGACCTACGAGATCTATGTAGCGACGTGAAAAACTTGTCAGTAGGTTTAGTGGGCAGGATTGAAAATTAAGCCATGATTTGGACGGCGAACTTGAGTATACAATTCTCTTAACAACAATTTCGTCACCTTCACATGGATGACCTAAATCAAGAAGCCACTTTTTGACCTCAACTGAATCTGCATGAAATACTGCCTCGACCATAGCAAAATCACTATTTTTTCTAATGATTTTCTTATCTGCCCTGGCTCCAAAGATAAGTTGAAGAGAGTCTAGTATTAAACTTTTACCAGAACCAGTTTCGCCAATAATAGCATTAAAGCCAGGTTTAAATTCGATTGTTTGGTTTTCGAATGTAGCAATATTTCTAATTTGTAGAGATTTTAAATATAGATCTGGGATCATGCCTCTCTCCTACCGTGTGTGAATTTTACTTTGAGTGTGTGGAAAAACGAGCGTTCAGGATTATTAACGAGTTGAACAAATCTTGCCTTACTTTTTGAAACTTTGATTGTTTGGTAAGGATATATTGTTAGTAGCTGCTGACCATCTAGCGTCAAATTTATTGGGTCATCTTTATCTTGGCTTTTAACGAAGACACTCATCTTATCAGGAATAACAATAGGTCTATGAGTTAAGCTATGGGGACAAATTGGTGTTAAAACCAGACTTCCAACCTGCGGGTGTATGATCGGTCCACCGGCGGCTAAAGAGTAAGCAGTCGAACCGATTGGGGAACTAATGATAAGGCCGTCACCCGATAGATCATAAATATGTTCATTTTCATTTTCTACTGTCAAAAGAATCATTCTTGATATGTGATTCTTGTTGAAAACTGCATCATTTAAAAAGAATGAGGATTCAATTGTTTTACCATTCTCAACGACTTCAACTTTATAAAGCTGGGTCTTAACAATAGTCATTCTGCCTTTAAGCACTTCATCTAACTCATCAAAAAACTCTGATTTGGCAAACTCCGTAATAAAGCCAAGTCTGCCCATGTTAACACCAAAGATTGGTGGTGAATGTTTAGTGGACTGTCTACAGACACCTATAAGTGTCCCATCGCCACCAAGTGAAAGTATAAGGTCAGAAAAGTTATGGTATTTATCTTCATCAATGAAGCTTACATTTTTAGGAATCTGCTTAAAGACAATTTCAAGCCTCGCCTGATCTCTCGTGAGGAATTGAACATTAACTTTTCTTCTGGCAAACCAGGTGCAGAGGTTGGGAAGTACAGCACTGAATTCAGCAATCAAGTGTGGCTTTAAAACTACTGTAACCTTTTTTATCGGCACCCTTACTCCTCTTTAAGCGTAAATATATCAAGGGCCATGTTTAAGTCTTCAAACGGTTTACCAATCACCCGACATCCATATTCTGCAGCTTTGTCATGAACCTGCTGAGATGTGTAGGCGGTGATAATCACAAACTTTCTGGCAATATCTTCTCTAGTATATTTCTTTTTACTCTCTTCGATAACATCAAACCCGGTTGTGTCCTGCAGCATTAAATCACAAATAATACGATCAAAGTCCTGAGTTAAAAGCGTTGAAATCGCCTCTTTTCCGGAGCTTACAGCGGTTACTTCAGCACCACGTTTTTCCATCAAGCGCTTTAATGACTTTTGTATGAGTGGTTCATCTTCAATAAGCAATACACGCATAATTACAAAGTCCCTAAGTGATTAAGAATTCGGCGAAACTAAAATACTAAAACCAAAATTAGCACCAGGTACGCCACTATTATTGCTGACTTTAAGACTACTTCCGATTGACTCAAGAAGACCACGACTAATTGTTAGACCCAATCCTGTGCCAAGTGCTTTAGTTGTATAAAAGGGTTTTAGAGCATTTTTGAAAAACTCTTCTGACAGACCTGGCCCATTATCTTTAATTTCAAAATCGATATAGCTTTGATCAAAATATACATTTAGCTCAATCGCACCTTGATTAAGTTTAATGATCTCTTTACTGACTTGCCCTTTAATCGCTTGGCCAGCATTAATGATGAGATTAAATAAAACCTGAGAAAGAGTCGTGGGGTTTGTCTTGATGATAAAGCTCTCATCAGAAGTAAAATTGTGAAAATTGATTGAAACATTGATTCCACGTATTTCACTTTTGGTTAAAATGAAAATTTCATTCACGAAATCTTTGATGTGAATGGCGGTGTTATTCTTTGAATGGGAATAAAGGTTAGAGAAGTTCTTAATTATCGTTTGGCATCTTGCAGAGTTAGTTGCGATATCACTAAAGGTTTGAGCCACCTCACCAGTGTTTTCTTCTGACATATCTTGAGCACCAAGATTTAAGCCAAAAAGTGGGTTATTTAGCTCATGTTGCAAAGTATTTAAGAGTTCTCCAAGAAGCGATACTCTTCTATGATGATCAATATCAAATGAGTGACTTCCTTCTTCATGAATAATGAGCTTGTAGCCACTACTTAAACTTACAGAACGCATGACAAAATCAGCCGATTCGTCTTTTGATTTAAAACTATTATTTTCAAAGATAACTAATTCATTTTGATCGAGCACCTGCAAGGGAATTGGAAGGGATTCCATCAGCATCATAAGGTGATTCAGTCTCTCTCCTGCGTGTTCTTGGGTTAGGAGTCGATCAAGAAATGGTGTGATCATTGAAGTTAGTGCATTAAAGGATAGTAGCTCATCCTCTCCCGGTGGAAGAAAACCATTTCTCGATAAAAAAAGAATTCCTGAATGATTTTGAAAGCTAAATTCTTTTGCGAGAAAATTCCCAACAACACTTACGTCAGAGAGCATCGAGACGGATTGATCGAAAAGCTTACTTTTACTCTTCTTTATATAGTTGAAAATCTTATTAAAATTATTAGTACTTGTTTTTGAAAAAGTAATATCTTGCTTGTTCGAACAGGACCAGCTTTCAGCAACTCCTCGTCCCCTCTCATGGATGAAAAGTTGACATGTCTCGTAGTCACTAAATTCTTTAAGGTTTAGTACTACTCTTGGAAGCATATGGGGCGAACGCCAAGAACGCTCGAGTTCCCTAGTTTCTTCTCTGCCAAGGAATGTGATAAGGGCTTCATTTTTTACTGATGCTACGAGCTTTGCATCGACAATAGTTGTAACGAATCTTTTGATTACTTTTTGCAGCTTATGTGAAGTTGTTGATTGTGAAGCCGGTAAGGTCGCCCAGGACTGAGACCACTTAATAAAATTATTTACTGATAGTGAAAAGTCTTTATTTCGACCACTAAGATGAAATAAGTCGTTGTTTATTTCAAGCCAATAATCATTACTGTCTAGACGAGACGGTTTCGAGTGAGTCTTGATAAAATCGATTGAAAGCTTATTTTTTAAGCTAGAATCTAGTTCTGTGGCACAAAAGATTCGCAAGCAGTGCGAAGAGAGCGTAGATCTGGCAGTGCCTTTATTTTCCATTGCTTAAGATTATCGACCAGTTCGTACTCAAGCAAGTCACAAAGCATGATCAAATCATTTTTCTCTTTGGCAGGAATAATAGCTTTTAAAATGGATAAAAGGTGTATTTCGAGTTGTTGCACAGAATGTGGTTTTTCCCATTTTGACTGTAGGTGGGCTTTAATCGTTCTTTGAATTCTTGAAACTAATTGAATGTATAAGTCTGTAATTTCGATAACTTCTGCAAATAATTTGTTGCTCTCATCTGTTTTACATTCTTGATAGCAAGCTGTGAGTTCATTAATTTGCATAATGATATTATCGATATAGCTATTGCAGGATTGAAGTGCCTCAAAGGCCAACACAATATTGCTTTTAACAGTAAAGTTAATGTTTTTAAACTGCCCCAACCTTTGAGCAAGAATACGATCTTCTTCATCTGTTGATAAATCTTTGCCATCTATGCAAATTTGACTGATGACTTGATCGTTGAAGTTCTCCTGACTCAAGATATCTTGGATGACATCAGAAACAGTCGCATTATTATTGAAATCTTTAAGCTCTTGGCTTTCATTAATTGTAATAATAACGTTATTCATAGCTACCTCTATCTCGCAACTGCGTTTGTATTTTTACTTTGTTTAAATTTATATTCTGCAACACTCTTTTCAATTAATTCATTCATAATACCTGATGCGAGTGCTGAATCCTGGTATACGAAAAAAGAGTTTTGTGCGATTTCAACAACGTTGCCACCAGCTAAATTCGCTCTTGCAAGGTTGAAATAATCAATAATTGGAGCAAGTGATGCATGTGAGTTTTTAACAACAGATAAAAGGTTATCTATCTCATCTATCTTTTGAGAGTTTGCTTTAATCTTTGAAAGTGAAGGTGATTCCTTCGCAACTTCTTCAACTATACCTAGAGAGTACTTCTTACCAAACTCTGAAAGGTCTGAAATATGCTTTAGCCCATCAAGGATATTTAAAAGTTTGCTATGGGCATCTTTTGATAGAGTTGGAAAATCTCTGCTCTCTTCCATTTCACCTAACAATAATGCCCAGGTCATTCGGTATAAAGGTCTTAAAATATCGGCCGTATTTCCAGGCTTAGTATCTAGTTCATCAAAATCGAGTAAATGACTTTTTGGATGAAACTTAGTTAAATGAATACGACATGACCCAGTAAGGAAAGGGTTGTTAGTCTTAGTGATTTCTTTGCCCAGATCTTTTTTATCTATAATGAGCCCTGCAAAGTTTGTAACAACTTGGTAAGGGATATCTGAGTGACAAATATACTGGTCACAACTTTGTTGTGGAAAACATGGAAAGCACTTTGCTCTCGGTGATAAAACGAGATTGTTATTACCATAAGGAGTTGTCTCCCATGGTCTAACTGAGCCTAAGGCAAGTGTAAGTGTTTGAGTATTAGCTACAGATGCTAGATGTCCAATTAATGAATCATGACCAATAAATAACTGAGCCTCTGTTAACTTATCAAAAACATCTTTAATACTAGTTTGACCGACAATATTGACAATATTTCTTCTGGTTTTAATTAGCTCCCCAGAAAAAATAGACTTTGACTGCTCGGCTTCACCTGGCGCACCCACAACATAGATTGTATGAGACTCATAGTTCTTGGAAAGTGAATATAAAATTTCAGACCACTTATGGGGCTTCCATCTTTTTCGTTCCGTTGAGGCAAATGGGTGAACAACAATCCATGGCTTACGTTTTGATTCTGTTTTTGTAACTTCTTCAGCTTTAGCTTTAACACCAATAATAAGCTTGAAGAGATCGACTAGGTGGAATGGATTTAAAGGTCCTTGCGTTACAGTACTGTAAAGAAGTTGTGACCACTTATCGCTAATATTGTCTTGATTATCGCTTCCAATCCAAGGTCCAATTTTATGGCTTGCAGGCAGCAAACCACAAAGATACTGAGAAGGTTTACAGTATGATAGGTTAACCAGTGCAGAGATCGGTGTAGAAGTAACTCTTTGAACAAGATTATTAATCTCAGTCATGGAGTCTCTTAGGTTTGTTGAAAATAGCTTTGGTGTATCAATTGTAATAACACTATCGAAAACAGTATTTAATAAAAAAGATAAAGAGTCAGCATAGTGCTTTCTTGCAACAAGGGTAAGTTTAAGGTTTGGTTTTTCCTTTTTAACTTCAGTTGCAGCTTGTAACGTTTGAATTAAATCTCCAGCCCTTGTTAGCTGGACGATAACAAGATGTTTCTTGGCAGTTTCCGGTGGTACTTCGCTCTTTTTAGCTTTTTCCACGTGACGCCTCCTCGGCCAATGCAACTAAAAACAAAAGTTGCATATCGCTTTGAGAGAGAGACTTTCCCTGATCGAGAGAGCTTTGAACCTGCACTAGGGCATCTTGAATTTCTTTAACAATAGTCATTGCTCACCTTCCTGGTTAAGCGCTTTTTTTAACGTAAATCTGTCGTCACATCGCTGCGACTTCTTTTGCTATCACTTCTGATTGAATTAAACGCCATTTCCCAATTCTGAACAAGAGATTGACTTGTTTGGAGATTAGCTTTTAATTCAAAAAGTAGACTTTCAATAACTCTGGCATTCTCATTAAAGTTTGCGGGAGGTAAAGATTCTAGCTTAGATCTAAAAATAATTGATGATAAAGAAGCTGTGGTTAAAGTATCCGTTACATTTAGAACTCTATCCAATGCTTCTACGAAAGAACTTACTTTCTTTGGGTTTTCTTTAACTTGTAATAGGGATCTGATCGCATGTAAGACTTCTCTTGTCTGATTGCTAATTGCATCTGATGTTTTGTTTGCCCAAGCTTTTGCAGTCACTGGATTGTTAACAGATTCAATCGCAATCGATGTAATATCATCGCTGTTTGTATTGTTGATATTGGCAATTCTATTTAAAAGTAGGGTTTGTGAGTGTCTTTCAAGCTCAACTTCATCATTACTAGTAGATGTTTTTGTCACGTATACCGTTTGACCATTTAATCTTCGCGGCGAATATACATTAGCTTGGGGTGAAGTAAATCTAGCATTTCTATTATTTGTTAATAGAGCAGCAGTAGCTTCAAGTACAAATGGAATATTAACTGATCTTAAAGTTCTACAGTTACTAACAACTAGGAGGCTATTAGGATTCATCGTCGCTTGTTTGAAAACAGGTGATGAACCTAATGATATCTCGAGGCATGGAGTGTTTTGTGCGTCAGCAAAATGCTTTGTCACTGTGTCGGGTGTAACCACTAAATCTAGATTTTTCACAACAGAACTTAATGCAATAAAATCACACTCAATGACTATTGGCTTGGTTAAGCAAGCTTCAGCAATATTTCTTGATCTAGAGCGCTCTTCTTTGTTTGGAGCTATCAGTAAAACGGGTGATATGTTTTTAGCACTGTATTGATCACAAAGCTCAACGACAAACTCATCCGTAAAACCTTTATCCTTTACTGAGCAATGAACTTGTATACCTACAACGCTACCCTTGGTCTTTCTGATGGTGTCAAAATTTCTGGAAACAGTTTCTTCGTTTCTGGCATTAGTTAAAAGCTTTGCTGGTTCTAATTCTTCTACACCTGTCATGCGAGACCAAACATCTCGAAAGTTTAAAGGCGAATTATTTACTGTTTTTGTTAATACGTCGTTATACGTTAATGACCAGAAGTCTGAAGCAACAACAAGGTTATTGTCATCGACTCTGATTCCTTTGATTTTTGATTTCGAGTTTTGTGCCAAAAGCCAAGAGCAGAGGTGAGCACTTGCTCTGTCGTTAGTTATATTAATAACTCGATCCCAGTTTTCCTTCGCTACGCTTACTAACTTGGCTCTTAATTCTTCAATAGCAAAGCCGGTATTGTAAAGCTGGCCTTTCGTTAACGTATTGAGAGAGTTTCTGTTGATGGTATAAACATTTTTTAAACTAGGAATCAATTTAGTCACAGAAGAGAACTCTTCAAAGCATAACAATGAAATATTTGAATGAGGATGCTGAGACTTGATTGCGCTAACAAGATCACCAAATCTTTTTAAGTGAATAATTAGAATATTGTTCATTTAGCAGTCCCAGTCGTTAGCGAGTTGAAAAGGTTTAAGAAATGGTCGTAACTATTTAGGTTTTGCTTTCTTGAAAGCTCATTTAATACTTTTGTTAGGTCTTCACTAGGTTCATCTAGTGATAAAAGATATTTTCTGAGATTAGCATCTTCAATTTTACTGGCTACTCGATCAACTCTCGTTGATGCCTCAAATGACATGAAGTCTTTGTAGAAATTATTGTTGAGATTAAATGAAGCAGCATGTGGGATTACAAGTGGCTTTGATGCCATAAACTTAACAAGATTAATATCATCGTAATATTCAGAAACATCATCGCCAGATATCACTCTTGTGTTTGTAGAAAACTCTACTGGTTTAAACTTTAAAAACTCTTCAGTCATTCGAACATTTGGCTCAATCACAATAACATTCCATTTATCATGATGCTTTCTAAGTTCTGATTCAAGTTGCCAGACGTGGTAACCAAATCCCAGGCCTAGAACTAAAATATTTCTCTGGCCTTCTAAGGCCTCACTATATTTACCAATTAAAGTCTCAGCTTCTTTTGCTGGATTATAAATTGAATGCAAATGAATACCTTCAACGACGGGAACAGGAGTATCCACTTTTGACTTTTTAATTTCAATTTTTGATATATCTGGCTTGTGCGTAGCCGTGACTAAAGCCATAGAAACCTCATCCTTAAGGAGTTTATGGGTCCATTCATAGACCCACTACTATTACCCCATTATGCCATAATTTTGTCAATAAAGGCTGAAAATCCGACAAGGCTACTCGATCTAACTTAGCGAATATCGTTTAGATCATAGCCCTTATGGAGCTTGCTATTTTTAAAAGCAGTAGACAACTCTGCACGGGTATCTTTTTTAAGATTCTCAAGGCTCGATTGAAGGAGAGACTCTAAGTTCTCCATTTCAAGACTCCATCTTATGACACCACGATTGAAATGTTCAATTCTTTGAGCGGAGATTGCCTCTTCTCGTTCTGTCTCCCAAGTCGACTTGGATGACTCTAATACTTTAATTTGAAGACTTTCTAAAAAACGAATCATTTGACCACGTTTATCCGAAAGCTTAGTAATAGTTTGAGTTGTATCTGTTTCTTCAGTTTGATCACAAAGGCGAATCATTTCTTTTGAAGCTAAAACACATTTTTCTTTAACTTCATCAAAGAGTTCACACATTGCTAGAAAAGAATATAGATCTTTTTGATCAGCCATTTGAACTTCCTGTGTTATTTGTAGTTGATCCTTCAGCTTTTAGCGATTTAACCGCCTCAGACCAACCCTCGTAGAGAGTTGTTAAAACATTCAGGCAACCTTCGAGGG
>CAXBMT010000046.1:0-13653 GCA_963976925.1 uncultured Bdellovibrionales bacterium | reverse complement strand
GCACTTGCTTATGGCCTAGATAGCAAACAAGATAAAAACATCGCGGTATTCGACCTTGGTGGCGGTACTTTCGATATCTCAATCCTTGAAATTACAAGCGACGGAGTTTTCGAAGTTAAAGCAACTAATGGTGATACTTTCCTTGGTGGTGAAAACTTTGATGAAGAAATCATTGATTTTCTTGCTGAGACTTTCCAAAAAGAAAACGGCATTGATCTTCGTAAAGATCAAATGGCGCTTCAACGTCTTAAAGAAGCAGCTGAAAAAGCTAAGCATGAGCTTTCAAGCACAACAGCCACTGATGTTAACCTTCCATTCATCACTGCTGATGCTTCAGGTCCTAAGCACTTAAACGTTAACCTTACTCGCGCTAAGTTTGAGTCATTGATTTCTAAGTATATCGATGGACTCGCAGCTCCATGTAATATGTGTTTGAAAGACTCAGGTCTTGATAAAAATGAAATTCATGAAATCGTTCTTGTTGGTGGATCAACTCGTATCCCAGCAGTTCAAGCTCGTGTTAAAGAAATCTTTGGTAAGGAAGCATCTAAAGGTGTTAACCCTGACGAAGTTGTTGCAGCTGGTGCAGCTATCCAAGGTGGTGTTCTTGCTGGTGACGTTAAAGACGTTCTTCTTCTTGACGTAACTCCACTTTCACTAGGAATTGAAACTCTTGGTGGCGTAATGACTAAGATCATTGAGAAAAACACAACGATTCCTACTAAGAAATCACAGGTGTTCTCAACGGCTCAAGATAATCAGCCTGCTGTTAGCATTCACGTGCTTCAAGGTGAGCGTGAGTTCTCTAATGATAACAAAACACTTGGTCGCTTCGATCTTGCTGGTATCTCTCCAGCTCCACGTGGCGTTCCACAAATTGAAGTTACTTTCGACATCGATGCCAACGGTATAGTAAATGTTTCTGCTGTTGATAAAGCAACAAATAAGAAACAAGAAATTAGAATCACTGCTGGTTCAGGTCTAACTGATGAAGAGATCGAGCGCATGGTTCGTGAAGCTGAAGAAAACCGTGAAGGCGATCAAAAGCGTCGTGAAGTTGTTGATGCTAGAAACAATCTTGATGCTTTAGTTCTTTCAGCTGAGAAAATGATTAAAGATGGTGGCGATAAAATTGCTGATCAAGATAAGACTGATCTACAAGCTGCTATTGATTCTGCGAAAGGCAAACTTCAAAGTGAAAACCTTGATGAGCTTAAAGGTGAGATGGAAAGATTACAAAACGCCTCTCATAAAATTGCAGAGCAAATGTATCAAGCTGGTGCAGCTGCTGGCGCTGAAGGTGCCCAAGGCCCTGAAGCTAATGCTGGTGCGGATGCAGGAGCGAAAAGTCAGAAGAAAGACGACGACGACGTTGTTGACGCTGATTTTAAAGAGGTTTAATTCTCAATTAAATTGTAAGTTTTTGAGGTCTCCTATTGATGGGAGACCTCTTCATTTGAAGACGGTGATGTATGGCAAAGCGTGATTATTATGAAGTCCTTGGTTTAAAAAAAGGTGCTTCAAAAGATGAAATTAAAAAAGCTTATCGAAAGCTAGCTATGCAGCATCACCCAGATAGAAATCCAGACAATAAAGAATCAGAAGCAAAGTTCAAAGAAGGTTCTGAAGCCGCTGAAGTTTTACTCAACGATGAAAAGCGTCAGCGCTACGATCAAATGGGTCACGCAGGTGTCGACGGTATGAACGGCGGTGGCGGATTTGGCGGCGGAGGCTTTCAAGACTTCGGTGACCTTGGTGACATCTTCGGCGATATCTTCGGCGAATTTATGGGCGGAGGTCGTGGCCGTGGTCGCGGTGGACGCAGAAGTACTGGTCGACCTGGTAATGATCTACAAATGCCAATTGAAGTTTCATTTCATGAAGCAGCTTTTGGTGTTGAAAAGAAAATTTCAATTAATCGTCAGGTTAGCTGTGAAACATGTAATGGCACTGGCGGAAAAAACGGCGCACGCCCAGTGGACTGCGGAACCTGTCATGGTTACGGTGAAGTAAGAAGACAGCAAGGTTTCTTTACTGTCGCAACTCCATGTCCAACTTGTCACGGATCAGGACAAACTATCTCTGATCCATGTGGTTCATGTTCAGGTGAGGGACGTCGTCGCAATAAAGTTGATATCGCCGTTAAAGTTCCAGCAGGTATTGATGCCGGTCAGCGTTTAAAACTTTCTGGTGAAGGTGATGCTGGTGGAATGGGTGGTCCTTCAGGTGATTTATACGTTGAAATTAGAGTTAAAGAGCACGAGCTTTTTGAGCGTGATGGCTTTGATGTTCATTGCACGATCCCTGTAAGCTTTTCTCAAGCAGCACTTGGAGCTGAGATTGAAGTTCCAACACTTGCTGGTAAGGTTATGGTTTCTGTTCCTGAAGGTGCGCAATCAGGTCGTCGTATGCGACTTAAGGCCAAGGGGATTCAGAAACTTGGTGGATATGGCATTGGTGATCAGATTTTAACTATCCACGTCGAGACTCCAACGAAGCTTTCAGCTGAACAAAGAGATTTGTTTAAGCGTCTAGGTGAACTGGATGGAGAAAGTAACCCGATGGGTCGTGGATTCTTTGATAAGGTACGCGACTTATTTCAATAACCTAGTAGACTGTGCGGGATAGAATTTTATCCCGCTTGTTTTTACTTTAGCATCATCCCTCTATAAAATAAGGCAGTTTCAAAAGATCAAGGTTAATTGATATGGCTTTATTTTTACGCAGTTTGCTCATTACTTCATTTCTCTTCGTTGGTGGATGCTCTGGCATTCAAATGCTTGGAACAAAAGATGTAAGCTATCTTTATAGTGATGAATTCACGGCAAAGATTTCATCTGTAAAAGCATTGTATCGAAATGGAAAATCTAACGAAGCACTCAACTCGTTGAAAAAAATGAATGAGCAAGTTCTTAATCCTAGTGAGAGGGCCATGCGCCGAAATCTTATTGGTGTAATTAACTTCTCACAAAAAAACTTTGAACAAGCGGTTTATAATTTTGAATTAGCGTTAACGACTTCTCAAGAAGATCCTGGGTTAAATGCACAGATTCAGCTTAATTTAGCTAGTGGCCACTTTAAGATGGGTTCAATGGATAAATCCTATTCTGCACTTGTCGCGGCTCAGCCTGAAAATTTAGAAAAAGCAGAACAAAAAAAATATCATCAGCTTCGCTTTAGCTTGGCCAAGGAATTGGGAAAGCTTGAAGATGCAGCGTCCTCGATGTTTGCTTACTTAGCAGATAAGAAGTCTCTTTCAGAGCTTCGTGCGGATCCTGTTTTTGAAAAACTAGTTTCAGTATTTAATGAGCTAGAAGAGAGAACACGTCTGCGTATTCTTGAAGAGAACGCTAAGAATGAGGCAACTGCACCGGCTTATCTTGGTTATTTACAAGCAGAGCGACTTTATTATGAAGGCAAAAAGGATGACTCAACGTCGGTTATCAGTTGGATAAAATCTACTTTTGGCTCACAAACAGAAATCATCAGTCTCGTTGATGGCTTTGTTTATAGAATTGAAAATTATGCCAAGATGGATCCTAAATCGATTGGGGTTATCTTGCCTTTAAGTGGACCAAAGGCTGATTTTGGTCAAAGGGTCTTATTGGGTTTGGATGCTGCTTTAAAAGAAGCCAATGTTTCAAAGTCTCCAGAGTTTAGACCATTTAATCTTCACTTTAGAGACTCTGAAGGTGGTGGTGCTCTTGGAGCTCACCGTGTTCGTGATTTGATTGAAAAGCAAATGGTCTCAGTTATTATAGGTGGTCTGTTTTCAAGAGAAGCAACGAAGGAATATTTAGAAGCCAGAAAATATGGCGTGTTCTTTATTTCTTTATCGCAAATCTTTTTACCAAAAGAACAAAAGGATCATCTTCTTTTAGAAATTCCTGGCAGTGTTGAATCTCAGTTAGCTCAGGTCTTTTCTTCAGAACTCCTTACTGGGTTTGGAAAGCGCGGAGCGATTATCTATCCACAAGGCGATCGCGGGGAAGCTTACTTAAATGAATTTTGGAGACGTGCTGCTGAAAAAGATGTGCGTATAACCGGGGCTCTATCTTTTAAAGAAAAAGAAACTGATTTTAGAGTTCCTGTTCAAAAACTCTTGGGATTACACTTTACTCGTGAGCGTCAAGAAGAGCTTGATCTATTAAGTGAAGTTCACGCTTTAGAAAAGAAAAAATCAATTAGAAGAATTCAAACTCTAAAACCTCAAGTGGATTTTGATTGGGTCTTTGTTCCTGCTTATCCAGAGGAAGCTCTACAGTTACTTCCATCATTTAGTTACTTTGATGCTGAAAACCTCAATATCATCGGAACACCAAGCTGGAGAACAACAAGGCTAATTAGAGAAAGTCCTAAATTAGGAAAGTTATATCTGGTTGGAGATAATGTAGAACAAGCTTCACAAACGTTCACAGAAAATTTTGTTAAAAGATTTAATAAAGCGCCTAAGTTAATTGAAATGAGATCTTATGATGCTCTTAAAACGGGATTAAAACTTCTTAAGGGCAAAGATTATAAGACGAGAGATGAGTTTAATGCAGCCATTAGAAGTAATACCAGACTCGAAGCGATGACTGGTGTTTGGAATCTAACGGATGGTATTTGGATCAAAGATATGGAGACACTGTCTCTTTATCGTGGTCGCATTAAAGAAGCTGTGATTACTGCGCCTGTCGTCCAATAAGTCCACGCCAGGTGCCAAGACCATAAGAGATATTGATTACAACTTGAATCAGCATGACTCTAAGCCATAGAGACTTTCCGTAATACAAAGAAGTTATTAAGTTAATTGTCAGGTAGAGAGCGATAAAAATCACAAACTTTGTGCTTAAGAAAATCAAAGCCGGTAGTAATAAAAGATACAGTACAAATATTGATGGAACAAAGAATCTTAAATCTAGTGAGCTTGGTTGGAATATAAAAGAGCGAACTCTATTCTCACCACTTGAGCTAACAGCTTTATAAAGTGAACTAAAGTTATCTTTACGCTTATGATAAACAAAAAGGTCAGCGGACCAGATCATCTTTAATTGTTTCAGGCTTAAATAATGAAGCATGACGTTTTCTTCATTTCGCCAAAAATTTTCGGGAAATGGGTTATCGTCTAAGACATTTCTTTTTATCCACAGATTACAAAGTATTAATGAACTTTCGTCGACATTGCTAACAACTTTTAACTTATTATTGTGACGATAGCGGGTTTTTGAAGTTGAAAGAGGAGAAGTAAGAGCAAGCCCAATAGATTCTTCCCACAAGCTTGCGTCTGGAAAAGTTGCATCAGGTCCACCAATAACATCGCAGTCTCTTTGGCTTAAAATATTCTCTAGAGTCGCCATATAAGTTATTGGCAATTTAATATCATCATCAAGAAAGCCAATCCAATTGCCCTTGGCTTTAGTAAGAGCAATATTTCGGGCCTTAGCTGGAGTTGTGTTTTCAATCGAAATGAACTCAATATTTTCTTTATTAGTCAGATATTCATATGTCTGTTGATCATCACCATTTAGAACAACGATGATCTGTGCTTGAGCAGAAATTTGATTCTGAAGACTTTCCAAACAACCTTGTAATAGGCTCAAGCGCTTATGGGTGACGATGATTAACGTATAATTCATAAATAAATCATGCCCACCCAAAGTGCGTATGGCAATTACTGAGGCATCGTATTAAACTATGTCATGGCAAAATATTTAACACATTTTGACTTCTATGGAGAAAGAGTTCGCTTATCAAGCGATAGTGAAGAGTTAATCTCGAGGATTAACAAAGACTTCTCTTTTTTTAAAAAGTCCGAATTTCAATCGGCACGCTTTACTATTGCCACGCATTTACAAGAAATACCTGAAGACGAAAAACCTAAAGGTGTTGCTAGTAAGCAGTCTTTACAGTCTCTGAGCTTTGACTTTGGTCAAGTTCGCTATAACGACTATCACGGAAAGCTCTTGAGCCGGTATGACTATGACAACGAGTCGGCCAAGTTATGGTCTCCACATATTGAAAAACTCCATGAAGTTACTTATCTGCTGATCCTTTCACGTGTTGGAAAATCTTTAGATCTTAAGGGTATGAATAAGGTTCATGCGATGTCTTTTACGAAGAATAATTCAACCTTAATTGGAATGATGCCAATGAAAGGTGGCAAAAGTACTTTGCTTGCTAATATTTTAAATGATCAATCAATCTCAATCGTTTCAGATGACTGTCCTATCATAAATTTAATGGGTGATGTGATGGCGTTCCCATTAAGATTGGGTGTTGATCAACTCGATCAAGCGGCTGGTTTAAAAGATCCCGATAAAAACTGCTACACATTAGAGCGAGAGCTCTACGGTCAGAAAAAACTCATTAGCCTTGAAGGACTGCCGCATTCAATCGGTGAAGTGAAGTCACATCAAATTCTTTTCGTGGGCAAGAGAGCACCCGGGCAAGAATCCAAATGGGTAAGAGTTTCAAAGTTTTCGATGATCAAACCATTAATAGTAAATATGGTGATCGGCATCGGGCTTCCGATGGTGATGGAGTACTTTTGGGAAAATGGTATTCAGGACTTTTTTAGGAAAGCAAAAATTGCGATATTGAGATCAATAAGCGCGTTTGCACTATTATTAAAAAGTGACTGTTATGAATTTCAAATGAGCGATAATCCACAGGAGAACGCAAAGTTTCTCCTGTCAAAAATAAGCTGAACTGAATTATTTTTTAGCAGCGATCTTACGAGCAATACGAGCTTTAAGCTTCGCTTGTGACTTACGACGACGCATTTTTAATTCTGATTTTTTACGACCCATTCCCATGACAATATCCTTGCTGGTTACAATAAGATTAAGGAAGCTGATCCTAATGAAATCAGGGCCTAAAGGCAAGCCTGCTGCAGGGGGTTAAGTGTGAAGTCTTCGTCATTTTGAGGATTTAGTGTTGTCAGCAATAAAAACAGAGTGATAGATTGCTAGTATTATTATCTTTATATAGAGTTGGTAACGTTGAGCGTTAAAAAGAAAGCTACAAAAAAGACAGCAAAAAAGAAAGTCGTCAAAAAATCTGCACCAGAAACTAGTGCTAGAAAAATTATCCAAAAGGGTAAAGAGTCTCCTAAGGCTAAAACTAAGCTTCAGGTTGATGACTATACAATGCACCCGATGAAGCTAAAGCTTAATTCTGGTCGTATTCATGGAAATGAAGAAAAAAGAAGAATCGCGATTGATATGCTCGAGCGCTATACAGGGCACGATCTAAAAGATTTCCAAAAGCAAATCATTCTAACGAATTTTCAATACTACTCTGAGCGCTTCAATGCGCTACTTGATGATTCTCACTCAACAAAAGGTTCAGCTTTCAAAGCTTCTTCATCAAAGAAAGCGCAAGTAACCATTATTGAGTTCGGTGTAGGGGCAGCCATGGCCGCTCTGATTGGTGAATTGTTGGCGGTGGTTGAGCCTAAGGCCGTACTGTTCTTAGGTCTTGCAGGTGCCGTTCATCACTCTTTGAAAGTTGGGGACTTTGTTCTGCCAATCGCTTCAATACGTGCTGAAGGGGTGTCTCGCCACTTCTTGCCGACTCAAGTTCCAGCACTACCGACATTTAAAGTTCAAAAGTTTGTCTCTCAGATCCTAGTTGAGCATGACCTTGAATACCGTACAGGTACGATTCACTCAACTGACTATCGTTTCTGGGAATTCGATCAAGCCTTTAAAGAAAATTTGATTAATGAACGTGTTCTGGCTGTGGAAATGGAAACTGCAGCTTTGTTTACTTCATGTTTTGTTAGTAAAGTTAATATCGGAGCCCTTCTTTTGATCTCTGATCTGCCCCTACACAGAGGTGGAATCAAAACAAAAGCATCGGCAAAGAGTGTATTTAGAAAGTATACTGATAGGCATATTGAGATTGGCATCGAAGCCATGGCCGATATTGCCGACAGAGGTGAAAAAATTCGCCACTATACATGGTGACCCTCGACCTATAAAGTTGAGTCATAAGAAAGGGATTTTTTATGTTCAAGAAAGTATTAGATTGGTTCTCAAACGACCTGGCAATTGACCTTGGTACAGCTAACTGTTTAGTTTACGCCAAAGATCGAGGCATCATTGTAAATGAGCCTTCTGTTGTTGCCGTTCATCAAGGCGTTAAAGGTGTTAACAAAGTTTTAGCCGTTGGTCGCGAAGCCAAAGAGATGCTTGGTCGTACACCAGGATCTATTAAAGCAATTCGCCCGATGAAAGATGGAGTTATTGCTGACTTTGAAGTGACGCAAGCAATGCTTCGTTACTTCATTCAAAAATCGCTTCCAGGCTCAAAACTTATTAAGCCTAGAATTATTATCTGTATTCCATTTGGTATTACTCAAGTTGAAAAACGTGCGGTTAAAGAATCAGCTGAACAAGCTGGTGCTCGTGAAGTTTATTTGATTGAAGAACCAATGGCCGCTGCAATTGGTGCTGGCCTTCCGATCACTGAGCCTTCAGGTAATATGATTGTTGATATCGGTGGTGGTACTACAGAAGTTTCCGTGATCTCTCTCGGTGGTATCGTGTTCTCTAAATCAGTACGTGTTGCTGGTGATAAGTTTGATGAAGCGATTGCTTCTTATATTAAGAAAAAATATTCACTTCTAATTGGTGAGCGTACTGCTGAGCAGATTAAAATTGCTATTGGTAATGCTTATCCATTTGATGATGAAGTTAAAAGTTATGAAGTTAAAGGTCGCGACCTGATCGCAGGTGCACCTAAAATTATTGAAGTAACATCTGATGAAATTCGCGATGCACTCTCTGATCCTATTTCAGAAGTTGTTGAAGCGATTAAGTACAGTCTTGAAAAGACTCCACCAGAACTAGCAGCTGATATTGTTGATAACGGAATCATCTTGGCCGGTGGTGGATCACTTCTTGCGAATCTTGATGTTCTTATTAAAGAAAAAACTGGTCTACCAGTCTCTCTAGCTGAAGATCCATTAACTTGCGTTGTTCGTGGGTGTGGTAAAGCTCTAGAGTCTATTTCGCTTCTTCGCCAAGTAACGACCCTTTCCTAGGGATTAGTTATGCAGGCTCAGAATTTTAATTTTGTTAAAATTCCGATTAATGAACTTGCGACTAAGTTTGTATCCTTGGCTGATGCTAAGGGGCAGGTGAAGCTATGGCTAAAAGGCGAAGTTCCTGTAAAGCAT
Organism: uncultured Bdellovibrionales bacterium; assembly: GCA_963976925.1. Classification (GTDB taxonomy): domain Bacteria; phylum Bdellovibrionota; class Bacteriovoracia; order Bacteriovoracales; family Bacteriovoracaceae; genus UBA4207. Next base: position 4,487 of record CAXBMT010000046.1, on the reverse strand, counting down.
AAAGCTAAAGATTTTGTAAATAGTAAAAACCCTATTTTAAAATTTTTTAAAGAAGATGACTTTAAGCCTGTTAAAAATAAAAAAATATATTATTCCTTTAAGCATTCTGGCTTCGAATATTATGGAATCGGTCTAACTACTAAAAGCGATGCGGCTGACGAATATCATTTAGAACTTGGTATTGATGTTTTTAGGTCTGAAAAGCGTGGAAAAGAAAGACTACTGACTTTTCCCCACCATCAAGTCTACGCCTATTTTGAATTTGTTGGTGCCAAGGATCTTTTTAGAGAGACTTCTAATAAGAGTAATATCATCAGCCTTGAAGGTTTTAGAAATCCACTGAAAGAAATTAAACGTGAGGTTTTTACCGATCCAGTAAAAAACTTTAAAAAATCAGTTTTAGATGATGATGATCGTATGATGGGTTATAGAGTTATTGATCTATCATCAAGTGGGATTGCATTTCTCGTTTCAGCGAGAGAAAAAATATTGTTTGAAAAGCCATTAAATACCAAGGTCACCCTTCTCTATAACAGTACGACCTTTGATTTAAAATCAGCGAAAATTGTCTATTTGGTCGACTCTTTAACTGGAAGTACAAAGGGCAATCCTCTTTATAAGCTTGGTATGACGTTTGATGAGAATGAAAAGCTTTCCGAGCTAGTTCATAGAAAGCTTGAGTCCAGCAATGTTAAGGAAGGAGCTCAGCAAGATTTTGAAGACTTTATCAACGATTAGATTACTATTTATCTTTTTTGTCTGTGCCGCATGCTCAAGCCAAACGAGTGTGAAAGTTGCCCCTGTCATATCAAAAACTAACTTTCAATTAAAAGACAAAGCTGGTGTGTTTCAGCTTAATCGTGAGAGCGGGCCTATCTCTAAAACGAAAGGCATTTATGCTGTAAAGCGAACTATAAAAGATGGAAGTAATAAAATCCTTGAAAGATCAGTCGTGATTTCAAAGCTTGGTAGTCTAAAGGGAAAACTCTCTGTCCTTAGACCTGAAAAGTCAGAGTATGAAGTATGGTTTGATGCTAAAGAGTACTCCACAAAAACTCAGATTGATTTAAAATCAAAAAGTCTCATAGTATCTCTTAACAGCCCTGAGGAGCAGTGGAGAGGAACACAGAGTATTCCTTTTCCGAATAATTCACCTATTTTTTGCTATTTTTCACAAATTATCGAATGTGCTTTAGCAACAGGCTTTATCCACAAGGCGATTAATAATGGCAGTGGTGCGATGAACTTTCAAATTATCTGGGAGGGCTATCCCTATATACAGCAACAATATATAGGTCTTCCGGATGAAGTATTTTCTAATGCTGTACTAAACTTTGACGGCGAAAATGCAAATGGTCTTAGAAGGTTCTCTCTAAACATTAATAGCTCCAATCAAATCATCTTTTATCAACTTACTAAAACTGATGAAATTAAAGCGATCTATTGGCCAGCACAAGGTCTTAGCATCGGCGATCAAGGAACTGAGTAGTGTTAAAGAGTCTACTTAAGGGACTTGTTACAGCTTGGTTTGTTGCTAGTGCAGCCTTTCTTTGCCTGCGTCTGTCTCCCGGAGATCCGGTTGAAAGAATTTTGGGTGTTCAGGCAAGACCTGAACAAATAGAAGCTTTTAGACAGAAGTTAGGTCTAGATCTTTCTATGACACAGCAGTATCAAAAATTCGCCGTTGGTCTTGTAAAACTTGATTGGGGAAAGTCTCTTTTTAAAGATAAAGATGTCTTAACCATGATCGGTGATTCATTAGTTCCGACGGCCCAATTAGCTTTAATAGCTATTGTACTTTCATTTTTCTTCGCTTCATTTCTAGGTTGTTATTCAGCAGTCTTAAAAGGAAAGTGGCAGGATCACCTCATAAGATTATTTGGCTTAACTTCATTGTCTTTTCCAATATTCTCCTTAGCTCCAATTCTTATTATTGTTTTTTCGATTAAGCTTGGATGGCTTCCTGTATCAGAGTTAACAACACCTCTTCATTATATATTGCCTATCATCACACTCGTTTTACCTTTAACAAGTGTTCTGACTCGAGTAGTGAGAAATCAATTTTTAGAAGCAAGTCATGAACCATGGATTGCAGTTTTAAAAGCTAAGGGCATGTCAGATATTTCAATTTATTTGAGAATCTATAAAGTATGCCTTCCGACCATAATGAATTTAGTTTCAATGCAACTTTCAGTAATTTTGGCTGGGGCCATGATAACTGAAACAATTTTTGATATACCAGGGCTTGGTAAACTTCTCCTTACGGCCATTGAAAATAGGGATTATCCATTAGTGCAAGGATTGATCATCTATACTTCATTTATTTATTTAGTTTTATATGTGCTTACAGATATTTTAAATCTAAAGATTGATCCTCGATTGGAACAACAATGAAAATGAAGCGCTTTAAAAGTATTGAAATTAAAATCGGAACATTTTTATGCTCAATATATATTGTGTGGGGAATTGTTTATATTTTGAATTATTACTTAAGCGGTTTTGTTCCTGAAGTTAATATAAAGAAGGAACTCTTAAATCCCTTTGAGGATGGATATTTTTTAGGAACAGATATTTACGGCCGCTCCCTTATGGGAATGTTATCAGCCGGAGTTATTCACTCGCTTATTTTTGCCATCGTGACAGCAAGCGCGTCTGCCGTAATTGGCGTTTGTGCTGGTGGCATAATGGCCCTGGCGCAATCAAAAATAGCAACGATCGTAGAAGGAATTGCTAACTCAATCTATATTTTTCCAACAGTTCTCATCGCGATCATGATTATGTCGCTGTGGGAGGGGGGAATTGTCACATTATGGGTTACACTAGTCAGCGTTGGATGGCCTGGATATGCCCGTATCGCTCGCGGAGAATTTTTGCGAATTAAAAATATGCCCTATGTCGAAAGTGCTCGAGCAATTGGCATCGGACCTTTTCAGTTATTTTTCAAAACAATGCTTCCGGCTGTTATGCCAGTGATCATTGTTCAGTTAGTATTGGGTTTGAGTGGCGTTATTATGAGTGAATCAACCTTAGGGTTTTTAGGATTAGGCACTAGTGAATATTCATGGGGAGAGTTACTTTCCATGGCGAAGGATGTTATTTTAGAAGCGCCACATATTGTCGTTTTAACAAGTTTGACAATGGCAGGAATCATACTAGGATTAAACCTGTTAGGTGACGGTCTTAGAGATATTCTTGATCCAAGAAGTACAGGGGCAAAATAGTGATTGGTCTAGGTCAATTAATAATGACTGGAATTAGTGGTTTAACTCTTACGAGTGATGAGTCGGAATTTCTTGAAAAAGAAAATATTGGCGGCGTCCTGCTATTTTCTAAAAATTACGATTCACCTGCTCAATTAGCTGAGCTCGTTAATTCAATTCAAAAGTGTCGTCGTGAATACCCGTTGATTATTGCTGTCGATCATGAAGGTGGAAGAGTGATGAGATTTAAGTCTCACTTTTCACAATTTCCCGCCATGATGGATATAGCTAAACTTGGCTCTCCTAAAATTTGTTATCACGTAACAAGAATTATGGCCGATGAGCTTTCAGCCTGCGGTATTAACCTTAATATGTCTCCAGTTTGTGACATTACTAATAACCCTAACAATAAAGTCATTGGTGATAGAGCTTTTGGAGTCGATGAAGAAAGTGTTTCAAAGTATGTTTCGAGTGCCATTCGTGGTTTCCAAACAAATGGTGTTATGGCCTGTGCGAAACACTTTCCTGGTCATGGCTGTACAACTAAAGATTCTCATCACGATCTACCTTATGTGAAAAAGACTATTGAAGAGTTACGTGAAACTGAGTTTCAACCATTTATTAAAGCAGTTAAGTCTCGAGTCGAATTTGTCATGATGGCGCATCTACAAGTGGATGCAATTGATGAAGAGCTTCCAACAAGCCTTTCTGAAAAAGCTCACGCAATCGTTAGAGATGAGTTTCGCTTTAAAAAAGTGATTATTAGTGATGACATGCAAATGGGTGCTATCGTTAATAAATACGGTGTAGAAGATGCGGCGGTTAAAGCCATAACTGCAGGCTCGGATATTATTGAATATCGCGATATGGAAGAAGCCCAAAAAGCTCTCGATGGATTAAAGAAAGCCATGAAAGTAAAAGAGCTGAAAAATGAAGCTGTCCTTACCAAAGTAGCTAGAATTACAGAGCTAAAGCAACAATATTTGTCAGATTATAAGCCAATTTATATTCCAGAGATTAATAAAAAAATCGGTGTTAAAGCGAATCAAATCTTTTTAGATGATCTTCTTGAGCGTATTGCTCAAGCATAGGGTAAGTCTAAGAATTTATAGCTAGGCACAATCTTTCCACTGCGCAACATAGAACATAACTCTTTGATATCCTATAGGTAAGTATATTAAGGAGAGCCAGCATGTTGATGTGGGCGTCCGTCATTCTGATGGGACTAGCAGTTTTTATTTTAACAAATATGATCTTCAACGATGATAAAAGATCATTCTTCTTCAG
>CAXBMT010000045.1:0-13727 GCA_963976925.1 uncultured Bdellovibrionales bacterium | reverse complement strand
CGCTGTATCAAAAACTTGATAATCCTGCACACCACTCCTGCCAAGATGATTGTTTCCATCTTGTAACTCTTAGTCTAAGCTTAATAAAACCTAGCACCCATGGGCGATATGAACAAGTTCCCCTCGGTCTTCGAAAGTATCGACGACCTGTCGTTAGAACAAATTCGATCTCTTCTCACTGTCAGCGCACAGAACAAAATCCGTTTCCAAGATCGCCAGTTCGCTCCCTATGAATCATACCGAAAATACGTCGTTGCGACCTCTTTTTTAGAGCACTCAACTAGAACGAAACATTCTTTTGGTCTGGCAATTCAAAAACTCGGCTGTATGTATGTCGATTTTAATGCTGAAAAAAGCTCACTTCAAAAAGGCGAAAACATCGAAGAGACGCTTTTAACTCTTTGGTACCAAGGTGTTGATATCTGCGTGCTTCGAACCTCGGTTTCAGAGCAGCTTAAAGAATTTAAAAATCTACCTCCGATTAAACTGATTAACGGCGGCGACGGAATTAACGAGCACCCAACCCAGGCCCTGCTCGACTTATATACTCTGATCGATCAAGGCCATGACTTAAATGGTAAAACAATAACGATCGTTGGTGATTCACTTCATTCGAGAGTGACTCACTCGTTAGTAAAATTACTGCCACAGTTTGGCGCGAGAGTTATTCTCTGTGGCCCAAAAGAATATTTGTACGAAGACAAGAACGTTGAACTGATCACTAATCTTGATGAAGCTTTAGATCAGAGTGATATTCTCTATATGCTTAGAATACAAAAAGAGCGTCACAAGTCGCCAGAATACACACAGATCTATGAAAGCTATCATCAAAATTTTGGCATTGATTTAGCTAAACTTAAAAAACATCAAAAGATGATTCCGGTCATGCATCCAGGACCAGCGAATATTGGTGTTGAAATATCTAACGACGTTATTAAATCTGAATTATTTTTGGGTTACCAACAAGTGGTCAACTCAGTTTACACACGTATGGCCATTCTTATGGCGATGCTTGAAAATGGTGATAAAAAAATTGGACACAGCCCAGCTCGCCTATAATTTTTCTGTTCTTTCAATCATTAGGGAGTCATCCCTTCAATTTATATTTTCTTGGAGATCGCTATGACACACACATCGCGTGAAGTTAACTTTGCAAAAAGATTAAAAACGACGAGAGTCTGGCTTCACTTCGAAAATGGAACAAGTTTTAAAGCATGGTGTAACTGGGAAGAATCAAAACTAAAAGATGGTATTTGGGGCGAAGCTGCTTTTACCACCGCTATGACAGGCTACGAAGAGACAATCACCGATCCAAGTTATCTAGGTCAACATATTATCTTTTCAACCGCTCATGTTGGTAACTACCCTAGCAACCCAAATGTTCGTCAAAGCCTTGGCGTTCATGCTAGCTCAATTATTGGTCGTCACTTTTCTAGCAATGACTTTTTAGACGATTTAAATATTCCCATTATTAGTGATATTGATAACAGAAGCTTAGTTAAGTACTTAACTGATCATCCTCAGCACAAAAGTGTTATAACAACTAGCCAGACGACTCCAAGTCCACAAGAATTTAAAAATACTGAACTCATTTGTGATGAACTCAATCGAGTCAGTCGATCAAAGGCAGAAGTTATCACGGCCGGTGATAATCCAATTGTTCTCATTGATTATGGCTGTAAAAATGCCATCATTGAGAATTTAAAAAAGTTAAAGACACCTCTAGTTGTCCTTCCGTACAACAGCTCAGCGAAAGATGTTTTAAACTATGGGCCAAGACTTGTCTTTTTATCAAACGGCCCTGGAGATCCAAAGAATCACCATGAGCAAATCTCTGTTGTTAAAGAACTTTTAAACAGCAAAGTTTCTATGCGAGGAATTTGTCTTGGCCATCAACTCTTAGGTCTGGCTCTTGGCGCTCAAACCATTAAGCTGCCATTTGGTCAGCGTGGAATAAATCATCCATGTCTTGATCATGAGACTGGAAAAATTCTCATAACAAGCCAAAACCATGGCTATGCCATTGACGATCAAAGCTTTGAGGATATCTCAGCAAATCGTGCACAAGGAAAAGAATGGGTCGTCACTTACTCTTCACTCTTTGACCAGTCAATCGAAGGTATTGCTAGTACCGATCACCAGGTTAAGTCAGTTCAATTCCACCCGGAAGCAAATCCAGGCCCTGTTGATGCGCTTATTTTCTTTAAAGAAATAGAAAGCTATCTAGCGGGACAACTTAAAAGTCCAATTGAAAAAAATAAGCTTGCTCCAAGAGTAAAACTTAAAAGTACCGTCAAGAAAGATGTTCCCTATAAAAAAATTCTTCTCATCGGTTCAGGCCCAATTAAAATTGGTCAGGCTAGTGAGTTTGACTATTCGGGAACACAGGCTTGTAAGTCATTAAGAGAGATTGGAATAGATGTTGTTCTTTTAAACTCAAATCCTGCCACGATCATGACCGATCCAGACATGGCCTATGCAACTTATATCGAGCCTATTACTAAAGAGACGATTAAGAAGATTATCAAAAAAGAAAATGTCGACGCTGTCCTCTCAACTATGGGAGGTCAAACAGCTCTTAATATTTGTATCGAATTAGAAGAAGATGAATACCTTGCTAAAAATGGCGTTGCTCTTTTAGGTGCAAACGTTGACACGATTAAGAAAACTGAAGATCGAAATCTCTTTGCCAAAGAACTTGAACAGATGGGTTATCAAGGTGGTAAGAGATTTAGTGCTAAAAATGCCAATGATGCTGAACTTATGGCACAAAGTCGCGTTGGTTACCCTCTTATTATTCGTCGAGACTTTGCTCTAGGTGGAAGTGGCGCTGCCTTAATCCATAATTCGAAAGAACTGCATGAAGTTCTTGATTCAGATATTAAGTTTCCAGTCACCATGGAGAAGTCTTTAGTTGGCTTTAAAGAGGTTGAGCTAGAAGTGATGGTTGATAGCGCTGGAAATGGCGTTATCATCTGCTCGATTGAAAATATCGATCCATGTGGAGTACACACAGGCGACTCCATTACTGTTGCTCCGGCCATGACCATTAGTGATCGCTGCATGCAACAAATGCGAATCATGTCTTTAAATATTGCTAAACGAATGGGCGTGGTGGCCGGTGGCGCCAATGTTCAATTTGCCATAAATCCCCACGATGAAGAAGATATTGTCGTTATCGAAATGAATCCTAGGGTTTCTAGAAGTTCAGCTCTTGCCTCTAAAGCAACTGGCTACCCAATTGCTAAGATCTCAGCTTTATTGGCGGTCGGCTACTCTCTTAAAGAAATTCTCAACGATATAACCAAGGCCTCGCCTGTTGCTTTTGAGCCCACTCAGGATTATGTCGCTTTAAAAATTCCAGTCTTTCCTTTTGAAAAGTTTCCTAGTGCTACAAAACTTTTAGGCCCACAGATGCGATCTGTTGGAGAAGTCTTAGCGATTGGCGGAAGTTTTAACGAAGCTTTTTTAAAAGCTCTAAGATCACTTGAATTAGGTTTAGAAATCCCTCATCTTAATCGCCTTAAAACTAGTCCTCTGATTACAAATGTTGATTATCTTAACCATCGTCTTAAGAAGCCGCAGGAGCTCTCTCTTTTAACTGCTCTTGAAGCACAAAGAAGAAAGCAAACCCCAGATCAAATTTTTCAGCACTCACGAATTTCACATTGGTTCCTAGAACAGAATGAACTTATCGTAGATAGTGAAAATGAGATTTCTCTTGGAAAAGGTATTCCTGACCATGATCTGTTACTAAAAGCTAAACAGATTGGTTTTTCCGATAAATTCATCGCCCTTCTAAGTCGTACCACTCAAGCTCAAGTACTAAAGCATAGAATCGAAGAAAAAATTGTTCCAACATTTAAAGCAGTTGATACTTGCTCTGGTGAATTTCACGCTCTTACCCCCTACTACTACGCAACCTTTGGACGAGCTTGTGAAGCGACCAAGCTAGGTGATGAAAAACGATATATCATCATGGGCAGTGGTCCCAATAGAATTGGCCAAGGTATCGAGTTTGATTACTCTTGTGTCAAAGCTTGTCAGCAGCTTCAAGCTAACAAGCATCGCGCTATTATGGTGAACTCAAATCCAGAAACGGTATCAACGGATTATGATAGTTCTGATCGTCTCTACTTAGCGCCTTTATACTCTGAGGACTTATTTGATATTTTCTCACATGAAAATCCTGATGGAGTTATCGCCTGCTTTTCCGGACAAACCGGAATCAAAGTCAGGGCCCATATGGATAATGGCTTTAGAGGCGAGATTAAAAAATTTCCTTTTATGGGATCAAGTCTTGAGACAATTGATTTAACTGAAGACAGAAAGCGCTTTAGCCAGATTTGTAGAGAGACTTCACTCTCTCATACTAAATCTAGAGAAGTCATTGGTTTTAAAAATATGGTCAATGCCATGGTTGAGATTGGCTTACCCGTCATCATTAGACCAAGCTATGTCATCGGTGGCGAAAGTATGTATATCTTCCATTCACTGGATGATATTGAACTTTTACCAGACGCTTTGAAAGAAAGTCTTAAAAACTCAACAACGACCTTTCAAATTGAAACCTATCTTGAAAATGCACTTGAGTACGATGTCGATTTGGTTCGAGACACTCATGGCAATGTAACTTACACAGTTTGTGAACATATTGAACATGCCGGTGTTCACTCCGGTGATTCGGGAATGATATCACCACCAGTTAAAATTACTGAAGACTTAGCAGCAAGAATGAAGGCCATCTCTATCGATCTTGCCGATAAGCTTGAGATTATCGGGCCTGTTAACTTTCAATTCGCAACGACAAATAATCAAGTTTATTGCATTGAAGCTAATCCACGAGGCTCTAGAACATTGCCGTTTTTATCTAAGGCTTATCACCTCTCCTTGCCTCAAGTTGCCACAGAGGCGATGCTTGGAAAAGACATTAGTCACTTCAAATTAAATCAAGCCAAATTTTATTCAGTTAAGCAATCAACCTTTCCTTTTGATCGCTTTTTAAAAGACGATGTTGTTCTTGGCCCTAAAATGAGATCAACCGGTGAAACCATGGGAGTCGATCGTCACCTGGAATCGGCGATCTTGAAAAGTTATTTAGGCAATTACCCATGGCTTACGAGAACTGGAAAAATACTTATCTCACTTGCAGAACCTAATAAGCATATTATTATTCCTTATCTTGGACGTCTTAAAGAGGTTGGTTACTCTTTTTGTGCGACTAAAGGCACAAAGGAATTGATCGCGAGTGAAGGCTTTGACTGCGAAGAAGTTGGTAAACTCGACGATAAGGGACATACAATTCTCGATGCCTTAAGACAGGATAATATTGTGCTCGTTCTAAATACCCCAACCAATAAAGGTGACTCTAAACTTGACGGTGAAAATATTAGAAACACGGCCATTCAGCACGGAGCTCCATGCTTTACCCGGGCTGAAAATATTGAAATGGTTTTGACTGCTCTTCTTGGAGGAGATCATACTCGTTCAGGTCTAACTCCAATGTCATTACAGGAGCTTCATCAATGAGTCATGCTTCAAAAGTTTTTGTCGCTCTTGATAATATGACTAAAGATGAAGTCCTTGATCTTCTATCAAAGCTTTCAGGAAGAGTTGGCGGAATAAAGATCGGACTTGAGATGTATCTTCAGTTTGGTCGAGACTTTATTTTTGAAGTAAAAGAAAAATTTGTAGGTAATATTTTTTTAGATCTAAAGCTTCATGATATTCCCAACACTGTGGCAAAAGCGATCAAAGGCCTTGAGGGATTACCTATAAAGTTTCTCACTATTCACGCCAGTGGTGGACTTGAGATGATGAAGGCCGCTAGTGAAGCCGCATCTCAATCACTACCTCAAACCACTCTACTCGCTGTTACTATTCTAACTTCACTCGATAACGAAGAAGCCAAATCAGTTTATCAGACCAACAGAAAAGACAGCTTTCTTCGCTTACTCTCCTTAATCGAAAAAAATAAAAATCTAGGTTTAGTTTGTTCTGGTGCTGAGTTGGATTATATTTCCAACAAAGAACTGGTCACCATGGTTCCAGGGATTCGCTTTGAGCACGAAATTCAAAGTGGCCAAACACAGGATCAAAAAAGTGTCTTTACGCCGACGCAGGCGACTAAGAAAGGAGCCAGCTTTTTAGTTATGGGACGAAGCCTGACCAAAGCGAAAGATCTTGATCAGGCTCTTAACGATTTAAATCTCTAATTAGTTTTGATTACAGACTGCTGATAATTCTTGATAGTCGCCGCCAAGAGCTCCTTGATCAATCGCCTCAGAATTAGTCACACGGCAAAACTCATGACCGTCATCTCTTAGAAGAAGACCGTCTTTTACTTTGGTGACTTCTACTTTTTCATTAAATACTTTTGCCATCCAAAGTGGAACGATTCCAAGTAAGCCACGGCGAACTTTGGTTTGAAGCTTAATTGATTCGATCTCTTGATTTTTAATTTTTATTTCTAAAACTTTCTTCGTGACTAAAACATCACCATCACTTGAAAAAGTCTCTGTGATAGTAACTTTTCTTTGATCATCTTCTGTCTTTGCATCAGCGACACTATCAAACACACCACCAAGCTTCATCTGCTCAATAGTTTTATCTGATTCAAAAATTTCACGGTATTGGTCAGAAGTCATCGTTACTTGCTGTAATGCTGATCTTCTATTGTCTACAGAAGGATCAAGTCTTGCGTCAATTGCAATGCCACGAGTATAGGTTAAAACGTTAAAGTCTATTTGAGCTCCGTCAGCGCCTTCATAAAGACCAATTACATTGGCGTTAACGCTAGAGAAGCTGGCACAAACGGCTAAAAATACGACTAATACTAAATTTTTCATTGTTCCCCCATGGTTTATTTGATCTGAAAATACACAATCAGAAAAAAACTCAAGGGGAAGTCGAAATTCTGTTACTTTTTTACATATTTAGACACAAAAAAGCCCACTTACGTGGGCCTTCATTCTTTGAATCTAATTAAGAATTACTTTTGCTTAAAGAAGAAAGTATCTTTTCTAAGGAAAGTGCTGAACTTAATTTCATAAGCTGATCTTGAATCAGTTGTAGTTGCAGAATAGTTAAAACGTGAAGAATCAATTCCTCTTTGAGAGAAGTTAACTGTGAAAGTTTCACGCTCACCTGCATTTAACTCAGCAGCTTTTTTGAAGTTTAGCTTAAGAACGCGAGAATCATCGAATAGACGATATTCGTTACGAACACATTCTTCATATGTGCGGTAGTATCCACCAGTGTAGATACGACGACAGTACTGACGGCCATAGCGATCAACACTACAAACTACACGGTAATAACCTGGCTCAAACACTGTACGAGTTCTGTACTCAGTACAAACGTAGTCACCTTGCTTAAAATTAAAAACTAGTTCAACAAGATCAGGTGTTTCAGTTGTACGAACAACTTCAAGAGTTGCTTGAGCAGCTGCACCGCGGTCTTGTGCTAGTGTACCAACGATTACCTTTTTTGAGCTTAGCTCAATAACGCGATCTGCAGAGAAAGCGAAACTTGACGCAAATAAAGCGAACATAACAATTAAAGTCTTCATAAAACTCCTTGTGGATTAAAATATTTCAATCAACTATCGTGAATAAAATTACATTATCTCGCCCAGTATGCTTCTTCAAGGGAGTCTTCCCGTTCGGGTAGACCACGACTTAGACGAGGCGAATTCTGACGCAGCACTTCAAAGCTTACACGGTTAGCGTATTTCGCTACTTGGTGAAATGACGAGTAAGTTAAAAATGATGCACCATGCTTTGGCGATTTTGGTATTAGTCTTCTGTGGTATTCATTGGCCGCCATATCGTGAAGTAGTGCCGCTAAGGCAGCATCACCAGCACCATTGGTTGAAATGACCTTTCCAGGTCCACCCATATAAGGATTAATATGGCTGTAGATCTTCACAGGCTTAGGACAGTTAGCCAGCTTCATCGCTCTTGAATATTCAAACTTGTTGTATTCACCAATCGACTTACTATGAATCATATCTTTTGTTTCACGCAAGAATTCTTCATCACTAAAGCCTGCTAAATATAGTCCTCTAGGTCCTACAGTTAAAAGAGCCAGATCAACATAATCGAGAAGTTTTTCACAGTTTAGTAACGGGTCTTCTTCTCCGGTTAAAGCTGTGGCTTCAACCTCATTCATGGCCGCTACAGTAACGTAGTCGCGCATGAATTCTCTTAAAAAGTCTTGTCTCTCACGTACGATTCCACTTGTTCCTAAAGATAAGACGACAGGAACTCCTGCTTCTTTTGCCAATTTCACAGCATGAAGAGTTGCTTTAAACATAGGGGCCGTCTCATCTCTTAAAAGATAAGTCGAAATCATAAGTGCTGCAGATTTTTGGATCACTTCCGCTGGGATACAATCGGCGGTCAAGTCGTTCATAATTCCTTTGGCAATTGCAAAGGTTCGCTCTCTATCTGGAGTGATAAGACAAAGAGCTCTCGCCATAGGACCATTGACGGCTTTTAAATTGGAAAAATCCACATGGGAGTTAGTAGTGCAGATATATTTAAAGGCATCATCACCGACGCACATATTTTTAGAGATTGTGCCAATCGCCACAGATCGATCATCGCTTAAAACTGAGTAATTATGAAGAGTATTACCAATTGATCCTCCAGCATAAACTCCAAGGATCTTCTCTTCATCTCTAAGCCTTTGAGTTAAAGCCTCCATTTGGTCGTCCGGCAAGACAACTGACTCACCCTTCTTGAGCTCAGACTGCTCTAGCAAGCTGTCTTCGACCTCTGCCTCGACATCAACGATGAGCTGATCAATACCGACAATATAGATTTCATCAGCTGCATCTAGATCCCATTCAAGAGAAATTCTCGATTCACTTTGCACTGGAAAATAGTGTTTTGTTTTCCTGCGGCCTGGAAACTTCATGCTCACCTACTTAAAATTTGCCTCAACATGGCATATTCGACCTAAAAGAGAAAAGGGGGTGTAAAAAATTCGGCCTATCGCTATAATAGATGAATGAAATGGATTTTTGCTTTTCTATGCACTTTTGTGATCTCAAGCGCCTTTGCTGCGGATATAGCCTTTGTCGTCTCAGATAAAGCCGTTATTTATAGTGATATGGAGCTAAGTGTCCCTATTGGTTATGCCAAAAAAGGTAAAAAGATCAAAGTTGGTGAAGTAGCTAGAAAAAATGGAACGGTCATGTCCACTGTTGTTTCTGGCCGTATTGCTTACGTCAAAAGAGCTGATATTCGCTTAAGCCAAGAGATTAGTGATGATGGTGGCACCTATGTCACACCAAAAGTAACTGAACACGAAGTTCTTTTTGAACAACAAAACTTTGAAGATAACTTTAGCGAAAATAATCATGTTGTACTTCATAGCGGAAGCATGACGACAGGTAGTCAGTGGCAAGAGTTACAACCAGATAGTGAAACTAAGAATTTAAGCCAGATGGGTATTAGTATTGAACATCGCCCAGAGCTTAGAAATTATTCTTGGGCCGTTGGTTTAAGCTATATCAGCACCGAGCTAGATAGTTACTCATTTAAGAGTATTATGATTGAAGGAAAGCTTCAGTACTCCATAGCTAGATTCGATTTTATTGCGCTAGACGCTGTGGCCGGAATTGTCGGTACAGGTGATGCTCGCTTACAAAATTCGATTAGTGGAGTTGAGTCCCGTGGAACAATCTTTGGCTATATCTTAGGTGCTCAAGCCAAGCTCTTTCCATTTTCTAAATTTGGCGTGATTGGTGGCTTTGAATTAAGAAAGTATAGTGTTGGAAGTATTGGTGACGTAGAGCTTCAAGATGGCAGCATCACTAGCTTTGACTCTTTTAGCGGCGCCAATATATGGGCAGGAATAACTTACAAGCTTTAATTCACCAAGATATTACTATCTTGCTTTGAACCTTTCTCTTTTGCTTTTTTTAAAAAGAAATTTACTTGGTCTTCAGAGTTTTCAAAGTTACCGTCAGGTGCAACAACTTGAACTTTATCAGCATCACTTAACTCTTTATTAAACTCTTCAGAGATTTTCCTCTCTAATTTACGTTGCTCCGTCTCTCTTAGATTTTCACTATTGCCTGAAAAACTCGTCCCAAAAACATTGTAAGCATAGTTATAGAGGCTTTCTAGGTGAACTTTATTTTTCTTATCTCGCTCGAGAAACTGAATCATTGTTCTTAAAAATTCTTCTTGCTTAGGTACATGACTCCAGCCTGCAAATAAGTAGGTCATCCCTTCTTGATCGACTTTTTGTTTAAAGCTTAGCTCATTAAATTCACTATAGATTCTAACCGTTTCATCGGCGTTACTGGCTTCCCACTCAAGAGATTCAAAAAAACGAGTTCGATACGACTGAGCAATGGGACTAAACCTTTTGGTACTTAACTCCAGTTGCTGCAATAAACCTTCTCTTAGAAGAAAGGTATGCTCTAACTTAATATTATCACTTACTAGAGCCTCTGTTGTAGGTTGAACTTCGACAACTCCCATCTGCTTAGCTTTATTATAGCTTAAGCTTGTAACGTTCGAGGGAAAGAGCAGCTGTCTAGTTTTTAAAATAAAAAGTCTATATGAGAGCTCTGTGTATTTTATCTCTGCTAGAGTTTTAATCCAATTTACAAAACCTAAGTTTTCCATCGTTGGAAGCCTTAAATCTAAGGTAAAGAGGTCTTCCCAAATCTGTTCACTTGGTACAGCTAAGAGATAATTTTTAAAAATAGGTAAATTAAAAAGTAAGTTATTTTCAAAAGGATATGTATATGTTGTCGGCTTGAGAATTTTCACTCCAATTTCAGTTTGAAGGTTTTGATTCTTAATATCCCAACCAATTATAGGCTTACTTTGTTCATCAAGACCTATATTAGGTACTAGTAAAAAGTAAGGATGTCTGACAGGCATTGGAAGAATATAGTCGCTGATATGAAAATCTCTCCAGCGACGTAAACTATCTGTACTAACCATATCAACTTTTTTTAACTCCAACGGAACAGAATATAAAAACTTTTCATCAACTTTATCTGTTTTTAAAAATCTAGAATTAAGTCCACTTTCCAAAGATACATAATAGAAGTGGTAAGGCATGAACGCTAAAAGACAGACCGTCATAACGACAGCAACAGCTAATACAGAGGGGATAATCAAGCGCTTCATGCACACCATATCGGATACTTAGGGGAGATATTAAGAAAATACTCAACTTTATTCCATCTTTTTACGATAAGTTACTGAATAGGAACGAAATTGGAGCCGAGTATGAAAATCGTGCCACTAACATTTATATCTTTGTTGTTGATCTTAACCTCATGTGACTCTGCTAGACAGTCTAGAAAGTCTCGTTTTGATTACTCACCTTTTAGCTCAACGACAGGTACCACTGGTGGAAATCAAACTGGTGGAGATATCATCATTGATGACTCTGGCAACGGCTCTGGTTCTGGTTCAGGAACTGTAACGATACCGACGGAAATTAACCACTGTTCATGGGCCCCAGATGGGCTTAATGGATTTGAGAACTCTAGTAGTCACTTAGGATCTTATACTGTTTGCAAAAGTACTTCGAGTGAACTTGATCTATATATTCAAATCAAGAATCCAATTACTAACGTACAGGTTTGTCTAATTCCAACTTCGGCTTCAGGCGAGCAATCGGTTTATATTGGTGAGCCACGCTGCTTAGTTCTTAATGACAATAAAAGAGTTTATAAAGTTACGATGGTTAAGAACCGCCCGAACTTTTCTCACCTTCCACTAAATGGTGTTATGATTATGAAGGATGAAAGTCACTTCTACCCATATCCATTTAATCAAAATGCATTATCACCTGACGCCTATGTCTTTTGTTCACAGTATTTAGCTCAGTATGGCTACGGTGGATATTGCGAGTCATTTAAATCAGTTGGTGCCTACGCTTATAAGCAGTTCTAGTTTTTAAGACTGCCTGAAACTAACTCTCCAGAGCGATACATTTTATAAAGCTCACCATCAAGAGTCGGAAATGCCATAAGTGGTATGATTTTTCGGGTTTCTTCGTGAGCCCCTTCTTCCTTTTCTAGTTCAACGCAAACAATGAAATAATAAAAACTGATACCATTTTGTTGATAAGCTTTTATGTAGTTAAAGATTTGATCTCCATCATCATCTTCATCGCGATAAATTTCATCAGGGTCTTCAAGCGTTGTCTTGAAGTACTTCTCATAAAGATCAAACTGTTCAAACGGAATGTCAGCAATTCGATCTTGTAAGAGTCTTGCCAAAAAGGCTGATTTTTTTGCTTCAATAGCATTTAAAGATTCTTGCTCTAACTCCAGATCAATCGCTCCTTCAGGAAGATCATCGCGAGCAATAAATTCACCTGGATCAGTAATTTGCTCTCCGCCTCTATACTTGGCCAGTAACTCGGGACTACGGGTCGCCATGGCAAGAAGGATAAAACTAGGTTGCCTCTCGAATAAATGACACATAATCACAACGTGAAATGGTCTTTCCATAGAAAAAGATTTTATAAAAATGAATAGGTCTTCGCCGATTTCATTTTCCCAGCGCCAAATTTCATCCGGTCTGGTTAATGATTTATCCATCACAACTGGATCACTGATCATGGTGCGACAATCTTCATCACCAATTTTTAGCTCTGCTCGAGTTTCTCGCTCAATATTTTCATAAAAGGCAACAATCGGCTGATAGTACTTTTCAATACAGTCTTCACTACAAAAGGCGCGGGCCGATCTTTCTTCAACGAAAAGAAGTTCTTCGACATCAAGAACTGCTTTTTTACAATGATTACAAAAATATACTGAACGATTCAATGAAGCCACCTAAACTAAAGTGCGAAATTTAATCCGGCATAAATTTTATTACCGTAGCTTCCTTGTAAGTTCCACAAACGAGCGGCCAAAAGATTTTCATCATTAAGACGACGTGATCTAAAGACCGCGCCTAAGTCTAGAGATACCATGGGAGAGATCGTAAGCTGTAAAGAAGGAGCCACTGTACCAAATGAGATCTTTTCCTGAAGGCCACTAGCACCATCTCCAGCTCCAACACTTACTGTTGCTGCTTCTACAGCAAAGCGAATATCTGGAGAAACCATCCAACCTAAAGAAGCATTTAATCTTTGAATATTTCCAATATCTAATTCTGTATCACTACTTGGATTTCCAGTAAGCCATACTCTATAACCTAAACCAAAAACAAATGTTCCAAATCTTTTAGCCGTCTCAACGCCGACAATTTTATCAGTTCTAGAAGTAGCAAAATTAGAATCTTTTTGTCCGATATTAACACCACCGATAAAATCCATCGATGCCCTATCAGCAGCTCCACCATACTCGAGCCAATTCACACCTAAAATGACCTGAGGGTTACCTTTTTGAGATGAGCCTGTACCTAATGAACTTGTCTCATCAAAAGAACCCATGGCCCATTGAGTGTTAAGCCATATATTATAAGAAGTCTCAAAATGAGCTTCAAAGCTTGTTACATTAACTTTGCCGGACTGATCTCCAACTTGAGCATCAATGACGCCGTAATCAGCAGAAATCTCGAACATTCCAGATGGACCCGATCTAGATACAACATTATTCGACGAAGCTACAGATGTCGCAGCAGGTGCGATTCTTTTAACCTGAGTCTTTGTTTGAGCAGGAGGAGCATCATAAGACTCGGTATAATCGACTAAAGCAAATGAGTACTTTGATATTAAAAATAAGGTAAAAAATA
>CAXBMT010000044.1:0-13810 GCA_963976925.1 uncultured Bdellovibrionales bacterium | reverse complement strand
ACTGTAATGATATTCGATAAACCATAGCTTGCTGGGTAGTAAGCGTTCTTTTTAATATCAATATTAGACTCTTCATTACCTGCAGCTGCTACTACTAGGATGCCTTTTCTTTCAGCTTCCTTAAGAATGCGTAGTTCTTCAATCGCTGGCTCTGGGCCACCGCCAGAGTAGTTAATGATATCAACGTTAGCTTCAACAGCGTAACGTAAAGCTTTGATGGTCGAATCAAGATTGTCTTGGCCTGAAGCTCTTGGGTTGTAATACTTAAGGCTCAGGATCTTAACACCTGGAAAAACACTCTTAATGATACCTGAAACGTGAGTGCCGTGACCGTGTTGATCGATTGGCTGATATTCATTGGTGGCTGACTTTGAAAAGTCTTTACCGTAATCAGATGATGAAGCGTTTCCTTTAGCGCCTTTAAGATTGGACTTTAGAAACGGATGGTTTGGATCAATACCTGTATCAATAACAGCTACGACAACGTCTTGTTTTTTACTGAATTTCTTCCAAGCATTTACAAGATTAATTGATGAGTTTTCTTGTGGCATGACTCCCCAACTTGCGTAGGGTGAGTTCAGGATACTGAGTTCTGGAGAAGGTGCCTGCTTGGTCACTTTCTTAAGCAGTTCTGGGCGAATGCTACTTACACGGGTTTGTGCAAATACGCTGCTCAGTCCTAAAAGACTTATCAGGACAGAGAAAATAGAGACTTTAGATAAGTTATTTTTCATCATGCTTCCATATACTCCAAGGCGGTGCCCAGTTTGACATGAATCCAAGACCGAGGGGGAATAATCCGTCCACCGTGGTCAAGTTTTCATAGCTCTTAAAAGCAAGGATCTGGCCAAAAAAGCATCTATGATCTCAAGGGGTTACAGCGTAAGTGCCACAAAAAGTGGCAACTATATTGATCATATGTATAAACTTTGGACACTTTTGGAGCTTTGGATGCCCCAAATTTTTGACACTAGTGCTGGGGACTTCTTGACGCTAGAGCCATCTTTTTATCTTTAAGTAGTTGAAATCAATTGTAGAAACATGGCAAGCAGCTTGCTTTAGTACATGGCAGAGATGCCAAGGAAATAGGCAGTCTCAATTCCAGGAGGGAAGTTATGAGTCGATTCATCTTAGTAGTGGCTATTTTTTGTTCAGCTCAAGCCTATTCAAATACATATGATAAAAGCTTTGAGAAACAAGTCGCTCAGATCACGGCCAAAACTTTGGAAGTAACTAAAGAAGTTAAAGTTCAAGAACTTGGTATTGAAGACCTAGAGACTATGAGGCAGTCAATCGAAGGCTAGATAGCTCTTTGAGTTTGAACACGCTCATATTCTTCAGCATGGGTAATACAAAGTGTTGCCCATGGCTGATTCTGTAAACGCTTTAAACCAATAGATTCATCACACTCTTCACAGTGACCATAACCACCATTTTCAATGCGATAAAGCGCTTCATTAATCGCTCTAAGCTTACCAATCTCACGATGTCGCATATTCATTGAGACATGCTGATTGATGACGTTAGAAGCGATATCACTTTCATCGGCCAGATCATCACTTGAAATATGCAAATCATCTTTAGACGTAAAAATTGTACCGTTTTGGATACGCATTTTATGCTCGAGTAATAACGCTTTAAATTTCTCAGTATCAATCTTGCTCATTTGGTTCCTCGCTTGTCGCTTTTTATGAAGCGGTGCTCATCTCTATATTTTAATCAATCTTCGACACCTGATTCAACAACGAGGATTATTGAGGCAGTTTTTGCCTCAGTTCATAGCAGGTTTTGCCTGATAAAATAGATCTATGATGAGTAACACTGATTTAGAGAAGAAAATCCTATCCTGCCAAGACCCGATCAAGTTGGCCAAGATAAGCGATGAAGCCCCTGAGGCTCAAAGGCTGATTGCTGGACACGAAAAAGCTGATGAGATTTTACTTAGAAGATTAGCAGGTCATGGTGACAAATACGTTCGTTATCAAGTGGCCAAAAATACTAATACTGACAGGCCGACACTAAAAAGACTGGCGAGCGATCATGAAGTTATTATCCGTGAAGCAGCTCGCCTGAATCTTATTCTTAAACGCTAGAGATTAGCGTCGATAGCAGCGAAGGCTTTTTGAATTTCGCTATTATCCATCTTTCCATCATAGCGATAAACCACTTTACCTGCTTTATCCATAATAACGATCACAGATGAATCATCACTTAGGCCCCATTTCTTAACGAAGTTTCTTCTAAAGTCCATAACGTAAACAACGCGAGGGTATTGCTTTTGTTTTTCAGCAAGTGAAGCTTCGATAGCGAAGTTTGGAAGCCAAGTTGCCGCCATATTGATCACAGCGTATGAGCCATACTTTTCAAGGCTATAGTTCTTCTTAGCAAGAGCTTGGCTAAAAGCTTCATTCATATCTTTAACATCAGGATCAACATAAAAAAGAACAGCAACTTTTCCTTTCATTACAGAAGTGTCGAAAGCGCCGCCGCCATCAACTTTTTTTCCTTCACCGTATTCGAGCATGATATTTGAAACCATGTCTCCAGGAGCAACGGCCCATAGATTTAAAGAAACCAAGCTAATTAATAAGGCGAAAGTCTTTTTCATCATCAAC
Source organism: uncultured Bdellovibrionales bacterium (assembly GCA_963976925.1). Taxonomy (GTDB): domain Bacteria; phylum Bdellovibrionota; class Bacteriovoracia; order Bacteriovoracales; family Bacteriovoracaceae; genus UBA4207. The sequence goes on along the minus strand of CAXBMT010000044.1, from coordinate 11,195 downwards.
TCCATTTAGTTTTTTTGTAAATCTCTCCACGATTTTCCTCGTCTTGCTTGAGGATTTTTTTGGAAATCATCTACGGCTTTTAAGTGATCTTTGTAATTTTTAGTAAAGACATGTGTACCATCATTTCGGCTAACGAAATATAGATAGCTATGTTGTTCCGGTTGCAGAGCAGCTTTAAATGCCTCAAGTCCCGGATTACAGATTGGCCCTTTTGGTAGAGCTGGAATTTTATAAGTATTGTAGTCAGTTACTTGAAGTAAATCTGACCTTCTTAGGTTGCCATTAAAGCGCTCCCAGATTCCGTAAATCGTCGTTGGGTCACTTTGCAGGCGCATACGTTTTTTAAGACGATTATGAAAAACACCAGAGATACGAGGTCGCTCAAAAGCAGCACCAGTTTCTTTTTCAATCATAGAAGCTAGGATGACATCTTTATGAGTGAGTCCAAGACCTTCAGTTTTACTTTTAAAGTGATTAAACATCGCCTTAATAATTTCTTTGGCTGGCGTGTTTTCAGAAAATTGGTAAGTGTCGGGGTAGAGGTAACCCTCTGCGCGATTAGCTGGAATTCCAATCTCTTTCATAAATTCGGGATCTTTTGCGGCCGCAACAAAGTCAGCCTCTTTGGTAATTCCGTTTTCTTCAAAGACAGCGCCAATTTCAAAAAGGTTTTTCCCCTCTGGAATAGTAACTTTACTTTGAATTGGAGTGCCTTTAACCAGAGTATCAACTACTCCAAGCATAGTCGTGCCTGGCTTGATCTCAAACTTTCCAGCTTGAAACTTCGTCATTAAACCTTGCACTTGCGAATAGCGATGAAAAAGTTTTGCTGAATGAATGATGTCTTGATTTTTTAAGCGACCGTTAACGCTGGCAAAACCTTCACCAGGCTTAACTTCAAAAACAATTGGAGGACCAGAGTATTCCCAAATATTAAGTGAGTAGTAAATTCTAAGCCCCGCTGCAAAAATTGCGAGAATGGGAGCGAGAATAAGCAAAGCGTAGGCTGATTTTTTATTCATGAGATCAAACGTCCTAATCTTGATGTCGGATAAAATCCTCTAAAATAATAGTGGCAGCTAAAGCGTCCAATTGCTTGGGATCAACTTTAAATCCATAACGTGGAGAGTTTTTCATTCTCTCTTGGGCGTTATAACTGCTTAATGTTTCGTCCTGAAAGTGTAGCTCAGTCCCAGTCATTGTTGTACTAAGAAGCGAGGCAAAAGTTCGTACGCGCTTGGTCATTTCTGAGTCAGTTCCATCGGCGTGAAGTGGCAGCCCAACAACTAAAACATCAATCGCCTCATCATCAGCGATCTTGCTAATTTCTTGGCACACTTGCTCATCATTTTGATAAATAATTTTGCTGTAAGGTTGTGGAAAAGGCTCTCTGCCTACACCCCAAGAGGCGAGTCCAGTAACTTTTGTACCGTAATCAATGGCGAGGATATTCTTGCCACGAAATTGCTCAAATCTAGGAAAATCTTCAAAACTCATAGGATGCATTATACATAGAGCTGTATAAAAGCGACAAAACCTACGTCAATTTAAGTAAAATAAATATAAAGAATACCAGTCTGAATCAATCAGCTTGACTTAATGGGCAGGCAAGTTAATATGACTTATCCCATTAAATTCGACCGAATTTCAAAGACCAATCGTCTTTAAATTAATAGAGGGCTATCTAGTTTAATTAATTATCAACTGACTTCATATCCGTGAATGTCATTAATCCCAAAAACAAAAAATCATCAGGGGACCTATTCCATGCATTTGAACGATCTGCGCGAAATGGACATCAAAGAGCTTAACAAGCTCGCCGAAGAACTAAAAATTGAAAACGCTTCTGCTTTAAGACGTCACGAAGTTATCTTCGGTGTTTTAAAAGCAAAAGCTAGTAAAGACGAAGAGATCTTCGGTGGTGGAGTTCTTGAAATTCTTCCCGATGGTTTTGGATTTTTAAGATCTCCTTTATATAACTACCTGCCAGGTGCCGATGATATTTACGTCTCACCAAGTCAGATTCGTCGCTTTGGTTTAAGAAAAGGTGACACGATTGAAGGTTCTATTCGTCCACCAAAAGATGGTGAACGCTATTTTGCTCTTCTAAAAGTTTCAAGTATCAATGACCAGTCACCAGAAGATCATAAAAAGACTGTTCTTTTTGATAACTTAACGCCGCTTTATCCTGATAGAAAAATCGAGCTTGAAAGTAAGCCAACAAACTATTCAACTCGTATTATCGATATGTTTGTTCCTCAAGGTTTTGGTCAACGTTGTTTGATCGTTGCCCCACCAAAAGCTGGTAAAACAGTTCTTCTTCAAGATATGGCCAACTCTGTTTCTGATAACCATCCTGAAGCCGTTTTGATCGTTCTTCTGATCGACGAACGTCCGGAAGAAGTTACAGATATGCGTCGTAACGTTAAAGCTGAAGTTGTATCTTCAACTTTTGAAATAAGAAAGAACAACCACGTTCAAGTTGCCGAGATGGTTCTTGAAAAAGCAAAACGTATGACTGAAGCAGGTAAGGATGTTGTCATTCTTCTCGACTCAATCACTCGTCTAGCTCGTGCATACAACACTGTTGTTCCACCATCTGGTAAGATCCTTTCTGGTGGTGTTGATTCAAACGCACTTCACCGTCCAAAGAGATTCTTTGGTGCTGCTAGAAATATTGAGCAAGGTGGATCACTTACGATTATCGCTACTGCGCTTATTGATACAGGTTCAAGAATGGACGAAGTTATCTTTGAAGAATTTAAAGGTACTGGTAACTCTGAAATTCAACTTGATCGTAAGCTTCTTGAAAAACGTATTTTCCCAACTCTGGACATCAACAAGTCTTCAACTCGTAAAGAAGATCTCTTGATGGCACCAATGGATATGCAGCGTGTGTTCCTACTTAGAAAAGTTCTTCACCCAATGAGTACAATTGACTCTATGGAGTTCCTACTAAGTCGTATTACAAAGTCTAAGACTAATGCTGAATTCATGGATTCAATGAACGGATAATCAGCATGTCGATTTATGACAAACTTGAAGGTGCGGTCAGACGCTTTGAACAGCTCACAGAGAAGATGGGAGATCCTACTCTCTATGACCGTCAGGATGAGTTTAAAAAACTCTCAACTGAGCGCTCGCACCTAGAAGAAATTGTCATCGCTTATAGAGAATTTAAGCAAATTCGCGCCGATATTGATGAAGCCAAGAAAATTCTTCGTGATGAAAAAGACGAAGATATGCGTGAGATGGCCAAAGAAGAACTGTCTGAAAAAGAAGAGCAGATACCCCTTCTAGAGCGACGCCTTGAGCTTCTCATGCTGCCAAAAGATCCATTAGACGATAAAAACGTGATGATTGAAATTCGCGCCGGTGCCGGTGGGGATGAAGCTTCTATTTTTGTTGGCGATGTTTGGCGTATGTATACAAACTTCTGTAAAGACCTTGGGTTTTCTACCAATATGGTCTCAATTTCAGAGGGTGATCAAGGCATTAAAGAAGTTATCTTTAAAGTTATCGGTGATCAGGTTTATTCAAAATTAAAATTTGAAAGTGGTGTGCATAGAGTTCAGCGCGTTCCTAAAACGGAAGCTCAAGGACGTATTCACACTTCAACTATTACTGTTGCGGTTATGCCTGAAGCTGAAGATGTTGATATCGACGTCCAAGCAAAAGATCTTCAAATTGATGTTTTTAGATCTTCAGGTGCGGGTGGTCAGTCGGTTAACACCACTGACTCTGCCGTTCGTATTACCCACCTTCCAACTGGTCTTCAGGTTGCCTGTCAGCAAGAAAGATCACAGCTTAAAAACAAAGAACTCGCCATGGCGATTTTAAAGTCACGCCTTCTCGATCAAAAAGTTCAAGCGGCGAATGCGGCTGAAGCGGCCGAGCGTAAAAGCTTGGTTGGAACAGGCGATCGCTCTGAACGTATTAGAACTTATAACTATCCTCAAGGTCGTGTGACCGATCACCGTATTGGACTCACACTTTATAATCTTGAGCGTATTATCGCTGGGGATTTGGGTGAAGTGACCAATGCATTGATCGCGCATAATCAGGCCGAGCTCCTTAAAGGCGAGGATGAGTAGCAGTGAATCTGCTGGAACATCAAGTCGCTGAATTTTTCAAAACCCATCAAGATCAGTTAGTGAAACTTCATCCTGGTTTAAACCTTCATACTCTAACCAGAGAAATAGAATGGTTTGATACGCTTCAAAGCAGTAAGCTTAATCCAAAAGAAATTTTTGATGAACTCTTAAGCGGAAAGCCGTTAGCCTTTATTTTAGGTTATCAATTTTTTTACGATAGCTTTTTTAAAGTGAACGACTCCACTCTGATTCCAAGACTTGAAACAGAACTCATCATTGAACGTGCTCTAGAGCTTATTAAAAAAAATAATCTAAAAGATATCGCAGACATTGGTTGTGGCAGTGGCATCATTGCTTTAACTCTCGCTAAAAATGCTGATCTAAACAGTGTCATGCTGACTGATATTTCTAAAGGTGCCATTGAGCTTTCAAAAGAAAATGCTTATCTGCATCAGTATCAATTACCTAAAACTGTAAAAATTGATTTTCATCTTGGTGATCGTCTAGATGGAATTACCAAACAATTTGATTTCATCGTCTCTAATCCTCCTTATATTAAAAAACAGGCGGATCAAGCCTTAGTGCACCCACAAGTTTTAAGCTATGAGCCAAGCTCTGCCTTATTTTTAGAAGACGCTGAGTATAACCATTGGTTTAAACTCTTTTTTGAACAAGTTCTAAAGCATTTAACCCCTGGCGGATACTTCCTGATGGAGGGCCATGAGGCGCACCTAGACGAATTGGCGGCGCTTATGGGATCGTTAAAGAGCTTTAGCGATATTAATATTATTAACGATCTAACAGATCGTTCTAGATTTATAGAAAGTAGGAAAAATGGATAAATTAATCATCAATGGTACCAAGGTTTTAAACGGTGAAGTTAAAGTTTCACGTGCTAAAAACGCGTATCTTCCAATTCTCGCTGCTCTTTTATTGTCAGATCAAAAAATCGAATTAGAAGATGTGCCAAATCTAAGAGACATTCGAACCATGTGGCAGTTGCTTAAAAACTTAGGTGTTAAAACTGAAGTGAACGGCAATATCACCACCGTTGATGCTTCAAATATTACGTCTCAAGAAGCAACTTACGAATTAGTTAAAACCATGCGCGCTTCAATTTTTGTACTAGGTCCATTATTGTCACGCTTTAAACGCGCCAAGGTTTCTCTGCCAGGTGGCTGCGCCATTGGAACGCGCCCGATTGATCTGCATCTTAAAAACCTTGAAAAGATGGGGGCAAAGATTGTGATGCAAAATGGATATGTTGAAGCCACTTGTGATCAATTGATCGGTACTAAACTCGTTTTAGATTTTCCAAGTGTTGGTGCGACTGAAAACCTATTAATGGCGGGAGTTTTTGCTAAGGGTGAAACCATCATTGATAACGCTGCTCTTGAGCCAGAAATTGATGATCTCGCCAACTTTCTTGTTTCTATGGGTGTTCCTGTTAGTGGAATCGGCACCAAGACATTAAAAGTGACAGGCGTGACTTCTGTAAAAGCCACTAAGTATCGCGCTATTGGTGATCGTATTGAAGCTGGCACCTACTTAATGGCCGCACTCATGACAAAAGGTGAAGTTAAAGTCACTGGCTTTAATCCGAACCACTTAAGTAACGTCAGTGAAAAACTGCGTGAAATGGGCGCCGAAATTACTGAACTAGAAAATGGCATTAACGCTAAATACATTGGAGAGTTAAAAGCTGTTGATGTTTCAACCGAACCCTTTCCTGGCTTTCCAACCGATCTTCAAGCGCAAATGATGGCCGTCATGACTCAAGCGACAGGCACATCAGTGATGACTGAAAATATTTTTGAAAATCGCTTCATGCACGTACCTGAACTTGTTCGCCTCGGCGCTAAAATTAAGCTTAAAGGCAACTCAGCTATCGTTAAAGGTGCCACTCCACTGGCCGGTGCTCCTGTCATGTGTACAGATCTTAGAGCGTCAGCTGCTTTAGTTCTTGCTGCACTTGCTTCAACTGGAACGACTGATGTTCTTCGTGTTTATCACTTAGATCGTGGTTATGAGCAGTTGGATCAGAAGTTGATGGCTCTAGGTGGGCGTATCGAGCGAGCCGTCGAAAAAGAAATGATCTAGCTCGTGATCTTGTAAATACTCCATCTCCATTTTGGCCATGGTCAGCTTGGAAACGTCTTCACTTTCTAGAATCTGTTGCATTTCTAAGATCACTAAATACAAAATAAAAATTGTGGTATAATAAAAAGTTAAAAAATACATTATTTAGGTCAAACAAATGATTAAAAAAAAGAACGCTTCTATATTTTTGTCCTTATTATTTCTTGGTTTTGTAAGCTTTGTGGCTTCCTGTAACAAAGCTGAACCCACCAAAAAAGAGAATAAAGATGTAAAAGTTGAACAAAAAGATGCGATCAAACAGACAACTTTCAATCCCATGTTTAGTTACGCTTTGATTGGTGGTCCAGTTAATAAAAATAGCTACTCAACTGTTCTAAATTATTGGGAAGATAATTGTAAGATTGAAAAACATAAATTTATTACCGTCTTTGAAAATGGCGAAATCGCAACTGATAATATTTTAAAAATGGAAATAATAAGCAGCATGGTTGAAGACAGTAACTTCAATGAAAGTGAGCAAGATGTTTGCTTTGTTGAGTTTAAGATGCCTGAGAATATCAGTTCAATTCCAATTATCATTTTAACTGATGTCGAAAGTGTCACAAATGTTGAAAAGGCTAATTGGACTCCTGTCCCTAAAGAGAAATTTGATACATCAATGCTATTAAATAAGCATAAGTTTAAAACAAGAGTTGGGTGTAGAGATCAATGGATTATGAATGATAATAAGCTTGTTTTGACATTGATCGGCGGTGGACTACGTGATAGTCTTGACAGTTGTGAAATTTATAAGAGTTCAAATATTAAGTCCTTGTTATGCTCGGGGGATCGGGGGCATATATTTCAAGATGGTGCGGAAGTCGTTTGTGGGGGGGGGCGGGTTCCTGATGGTCTACTTCCTGATACTTCATATTGGGGCAAACTTACTGTTAATAAGGTTGGTTTATCATTGTTTTTTACAAGCCTAAACAAAGGTCATTCGTCGATTAGTGAGGCTGTTTTTACTAATACCAATGATCCCATGTTGCTTTATGGAGTTCAAATTAACCCAGATCAATTTTCCAAACCTACTTTTATAAGTCTTAGAAATGAACTCAAAGAAAGTAAAAGAAAATAGATTGATTGATTAACTATGGGCTTATTAAGGTTGTCAGCAACCTTTCTGGAAGAACTTAATTTTGAATATGAAAATGACTTATTGATTGATAAAAAAATAATTTTTTTGGAACAAGTAGTGAACAATAATAGAAAATATTCCTTATTAATTTCATTAGGATTCCTGGTCATATTTTTTTCTTGTAATAAAAATGAAGAATCTAAAAATCAACCACCTGTAGTTGAAAGCAAGGTTGAAAAAAAAGATACGATCAAAGAGACAACTTTCAATCCCATGTTTAGTTACGCTTTGATTGGTGGTTCTGTTAACAAAAATAGCTACTCAACTGTTCTAAATTATTGGGAAGATAATTGTAAGATTGAAAAGCATAAATTTATTACCATTTTCGAAAATGGAGAAATCGCAACTGATAATATTTTAAAAATGGAAATAATAAGTAGAATGGTTGAAGACAGTAACTTCAATGAAAGTGAGCAAGATGTTTGCTTTGCTGAATTTAAGATGCCTGAAAATATGAACTCGATTCCGATTATCATTTTAACTGATGTCGAAAGTGTCTCAAATGTTGAAAAGGCTAGTTGGACACCTGTTCAGAAAGAAACGTTTGATACATCAATGCTATTAAATAAGCATAAGTTTAAAACAAGGCTAGAATGTGGCGATAAATGGTTTTTTAAGAATAAAGAGTTAGTTATTGGTGATGGCAACAAGGAAATTCGTCTTGGTTTTGACAACTGTGAAATCTATCAAAGTACAAATGTTGTAAAATTAATATGTGCTGAAAAATCGAGTCATATCTTTCAAGATGGAGCAGAAATTGTATGTGGTGATGGCAGTGCTCGTGATGATTTGCTTGCAGAAGATGTTTTTTGGGGCAAACTTACAGTTAACAAAATCGATCTTAGCTTATACTTTACAACACTAATTAAAGGACATAAGTCTAAAAGTGAAGCTGTCTTTACAAATGCAAATGATCCAATGAAGCTTTATGGCTCACAAGTAAATCCAGATGACTTCTTCAAGCCTTCTTTTATAAGTCTTCGAAATGAACTTAAAGAAAGTAAAAGAAAATAATCAATCATGAGGGAATTACTTAAGCGGAGCGGGCTTTCATCGCGCGATTTAAATCCCAAGTACTTTGCAGGTTCATCCATAGATTAGGAGAGGTTTTAAGCGCCTTGGCCAGATCAAGAGCCGTTTCAGCCGTTATACCGCGCTTACCTTTGATCAGTTCGTTAAGTTTCGCCTTAGTCCAACCAAGTTTTTCAGCAAAAGCAGCTTGAGTCATATTCATCGGTTCAAGAAATTCCTCTAAAAGAATCTCGCCAGGATGAAAAGGATTTTTAGGTTGCTTCATCATTACTCCTTAATGGTAATCAACAATAGAGACTTCATGGGCATTTCCCTCATTCCATTTAAACACTAACCGCCATTGGTCATTGATACGAATGGAGTGAAAGCCAATAAGCTCACCTTTTAAAGCTTCTAAGCGATTGCCAGGTGGAACCTTAAGATCACTTAGTTCTGCAGCATCATGTAAGTACAAAAGCTTTCTTCGAGCTTTTCGTCTAATCTCAGATGGAAAAGCTATGACAGTCTTAGTTTTCTTATCTTCAAATAAATCTTCGGCCAATTTATTGGCAAAACTAACAATCACGTGTGTATATTATCAGGTTTCGATAATCCAGTAAATATCATGGTAAGAACTCCTAATTTATAAGTGTCTGTTATTATTTATGTGATTTAAATAAATATCTCTAATCATCTTGGAATCAAGTATATTAAGAATATTAAAATGTACTTTAATTTGAGAAATGATTACGTTTTGTTACACAAATGAATAAAATGGTAGATGATGACCTAGCTAACCATGAGATTGAATATGATTAAAAATGTATTACCAATACACCCTGGAAAAGTTCTTGCCGAAGCATATATGGCGAAGATGAACCTTAATCAGACCACTTTGGCAGCTCTGTGTGAGTGCTCACCAAGAAAGATCAATGAGATCGTTAATGGTAGAAGAGGAATTTCACCCTCCTTTGCAATCACCCTTGAAGACAAGCTTGGGACCATGGCCGAGATGTGGGTCCGAATGCAAGCTGAGTATGATCTTTGGGAAGCAAGACAGAAGATTGCTTAAGGTTAGAGGGGATTTCAGTGATTAAAGATAATTTTCAAGTCAAAACTAAAAACTTTATCATTAGACCTTATGCTTTATCTGATTTTAAGATTTGGAAAGAAAGCTTTCAAGATATTAAAAGAGCTAGAAATAAATGGGATTTAAGTGCCTATATCGCAAATGACTTAAGTCTAACTCGTTTTAAAAAAATTCTTAAGACTCAAAAAACAAATCGTAAAAATGACACCTATTACGACTTTGCCGTTTTTGATAAGAAAACCAAGTTAATTGTAGGCAATGTTTCTATTATGGATGTTAGTCGTGGCGTTTTTCAAAATGCTTATTTAGGCTATGGTGTTTTATCTCCCTATTGGGGACAAGGTTATGCCAAAGAGTTCTGTCTTGAAGCTCTTAAGATTGCATTTAAGACTTTAAACCTTCATCGCCTTGAAGCTGGTATTAATAAGTCCAATTTACGCTCTAAAAGACTTGCTCGAACTATTGGCATGAGAAGAGAAGGGCATAGTAAAAGACGTCTCTTTTTAAATGGTGAGTGGCGAGATTTTGATATCTATGCCATCACTGCAGAAGAAATTGGTATAAAGGGCGTCAAAGGCTCTTTGATGGTAAATCGCAGATGACCTCCAGTCTTTCATTTTTGAAAAATATCTAATTTAAGGTTCTCTAATTTAGACATGATCTGCAAAGTTTTTCATGATGCACTCTCAAACAGGAGGCTTTATGAAATATCTATTAATACTCAGCTCACTTCTTCTCATCGGTTGTGGCAAAAGCAATACGACTGCAAGTAACGGCAATGTCAGATACTTTGAACCTGAAGCTGTTTCAGTCAGCGAAAAGATTGATCTTGATGCGAATTTAAAGGTCACGATGTTTTCAGGAAACCTTATTCAAACAGAGAGCTTTGATTTAAAAGCTGCTCCACTTGAGCAGGCTAGAGACTCAAAAACTGCAGATGCTCAATCGGTTAAAACAAAAGACTTTGTTTTTTATATTAATGATCTCGATAAACGCATGGACTTTATTAAAAACATGAATGCTTCTAGTCTGACGATGGCAGAGATTCAGATTCAAAAACCAAAGAATAAGAATTTAGCCGGAACTTGGGGATGGCTCAGTCATGACGGGGCGATTACTCAAAAAGAAGCTCTAAAATCAAATAGTCTTGAAGAGAAGATCGTTTTAAAGATCGATAACAAGTCTGTTGTTGAATCTCTTTTAAAAAATAAACTTATCTTTTCACTATGGTTAGAAAATCTTGAGTTCGAATCAAGTCTTGATCAACTTGGAAGCATTAAAGTTCAACCGCTTGTTTATCAAAAAACTTTTGAAGTCGATCGCGATCAAGAGCTTAATCAAAACGGATATCTTCAACTTAAGGCGGTAAAAAGAAGCTTTAAGGCTCATCAATACGATCAGGCTATTCGTTATACCTATTGGGAAGAAACTCGTGGTAGACACGATAAAGGCTGGATTAAGCGAACAGGGACTTGTCATGTTCGAATGCAAGGTGTCTCTGTTGCTGCTGAAAAGGAAGTTAATCTTAACGATCAGATCGAGATTAATTATCAAATCGTCAGTGATCATTGGATTAAAAGTGAGGCGGCTACAAGTATTAGTTTTATAAACCCAATCGCTTCAAGTGCCACGACTGTAGGATTAATCTCAAAAGGAAGCTGTCACGATAAATCCGATTTTATCGACAGCATTCCTGGAAGTTCACAGCAAAATAGCGCTGATA
>CAXBMT010000043.1:0-14231 GCA_963976925.1 uncultured Bdellovibrionales bacterium | reverse complement strand
GATTCATCGAACATACAAAAGGCGCGCACTTCATGACCTTCATTAACTAAGTGCCTGGCCATTGCGAGTCCGTCTGCGCCGTTGTTTCCTCTACCAACCATGACAACAATTTCAGAGAAATCATTTTCAGATAGAAAACTTTTAGCAATATAATCAGCTCCACGAAGACCTACGTTTTCAATGACCATCGCCTCTGTAAAACCAAACTCTTTAAAAGAAGAATTCTCGATTTCGCGCATTTCATTGGATGTAACCACTCGCATGGGTGAGCTCCTATTGTGGACTAAAAGTAATTTGTCATTATTTTAAACTAATGGACTTTTATCGCAAGATTCTTTCATTGTAGAGACAACTTTACCAAGACCATGAAAAACAGCCTGGCAAACGATCCAGTGACCAACATTATACTCTGCAAAAATGCCCTCTTGCAGCAATGGCTGTAGGCTTTCTTGGGTTAAACCGTGACCGGCGTGACATCCAATACCTGCTTCTTTTAGTAATGCATGGGCACGTCTAAACTCACCTAAGTACTTCTCAGTCGATTCACCGTGCAAAAATGCTCTGGCATACTCACCCGTATGAACTTCGATTGCATCAACAGGTAGAGTTAAGGATTTTTTAAGTGTTTCTGGATCTGCTTCAAGAAAAAGAGAAATTTTAAGATTTGGAAGACCTTCTTTTAGTCGAGTACAGCTATCTTTGATCTTTTGATAATTTTTTTCATCTTTTAAATCAAGCCCACCCTCAGTCGTTCTCTCTTCTCTTTTTTCTGGAACTAGACATACCCAATCAGGACCGGTGGCAAGTGCAATATCGATGATCTCGCTATGACAACCAATCTCAAGATTTAATGGTTTTCCATATTTTTTTGTCACAAGGCTGACAGCTTCAACGTCCGTGTCTTGAATATGACGACGATCTTCTCTTAAATGTATCGTGATCTGGTCCGCACCTGATTGAAGACAAACAACAGCTGCTTCAACAACACTCGGATAATCCTCACCTCTGGCCTGTCTCAGTGTTGCCACATGGTCGATATTTACACCTAAGCGCGGATTATCTTGTTTCATTAATTTAATTCCTTACCGACGATTGTGGCCAAACTATCACATACGCCATTGATTTGTTTTTCATCCTGACCTTCAACCATAACCCTTGCAAGGTTCTCAGTTCCGGAATAGCGAAGTAGGACTCGTCCCTTTTCTCCAAGATCAGTTTCTGCTTTTTTAAGAGCAGTCACAATTGCAGGCACTTCACCAAAGTCAGGCTTCTTTTTCACTTTGCAGTTTTTTAGTACCTGAGGAAAAAGTGGAATATCTGAAACGAGTTGACTAGCTTTTTTATTATAAAATTTCATCGTTTCAATAAACTTAAGACCAGCTAAGGCACCATCACCGGTTGTTGATAAATTTTGAAAGATAATATGACCTGAAGGTTCTCCACCTAAAATAGAACCACTACTTCTTAGTTCTTCAATAATATAGCGGTCCCCTACTTTGGTTCTTAAAAACTCTAGACCTAAACTTTTTACAAATTTCTCAAGACCTAAGTTCGACATCACTGTCCCAACGACCTTATCACCCATTTTTAAAACATTGGTGTCTTTAAGATGTTTGGCAAAGAGACCGATGATTTTATCGCCGTCAATGACCTTACCTTTCTCATCAATAACAACAAGTCGATCAGCATCACCATCAAGACAAATACCAATATCGGCACGGTACTTAACAACAGCTTCAGCTGCTCTTTCAGGGTGAAGAGCACCACTTTCTAAATTGATATTTTGACCGTTAGGTTCTGTACCTAGAGCAATAACCTCTGCACCAAGTTCTCTAAACATCATTGGAGCAATTTTATAACCAGCACCATTAGCGCAATCAAGCACAATTCTTAAGCCTTCTAGATCAAACTGAGGAGGAAAAACGCTCTTGGTGTGAACTAAGTAACGTCCAAAGACTTCTTCTAGTCTTTTAGCACGACCTAAATCTGCACCTAGCTTAATTTCTAAAAGATGTGGATTCTCAATCAGTCTTTCAAGTTCTGCTTCGACTTCATCAGGTAGCTTAAAACCATGGGCATCAAAAATTTTAATCCCATTATCATCGAACGCATTATGAGAAGCTGAGATCATAACACCTGCATCAGCTCTCATACTTTGAGTAACAAAAGCTACACCTGGTGTTGGAAGTGGCCCTGTTAAGACAACATCTCCACCTTGAGCGCAAACACCTGCAGAAAAAGCTTGTTCGAGCATATAACAAGAACGTCTAGTATCTTTTCCAACAATAATCAGCGGTTGTTTGTTGCGACGATTATATTTTTGAAAATGTGCTGTGACTGCTCTTCCTAAGATAAATGCGATATCACCAGTCATGGGATAGACGTTAGCTTTACCGCGTATGCCGTCAGTGCCAAATAATTTACGTACATTAGACATGAGAGTTCCTTAAGATTATTTGACGTTGATATTAATGGAGCTGGGATGAATCTGCAAAAGATGAACTCTTTCAGGAAGCACTGCGCGTAGATCGACTTTAACGCTACCCTTTTTTCCTGGAGGAATATCTGCCATTACCTGAACACTGTCATTTGTTAGCCTGAAGTCTGGAGACTCAGGAGCAAGAACATCAAGCGAGACTTCTTTAACACGACTCGTAATTCGAGTTGAAGTGGTCACAAAACGTATAGGTATGTTTTTGAGCGTAAGATTGGCTTTTTTAGGGCGAACTTTGAAGAAGATCTCAACCTCATTCGACTTTTCATATTTGAGTCTTGGGTCAAGATTTCTAAGGTTAATTTTCACAGAAGACTTAGATGTATCAAGATCATTCCAATTCATTGCAACAGTTGGAATATCCTTAATGTCTTTTAAGACATTCCAGGGTCCCACAACTTTAATAGAGCTTGGAGAAATCTTCTCGATATCAAAAGAAACATCTGGGCCTGCTTCACCGGTTACTATCGGCCTGACTTTTAAAGTTTTAGCAGATTCTTTAACCAACTGAAGATTAATCGTATCAGGTATCATCGAAACAACTTCAACACCAAAAGGTAAAGCAACCATGCTTGGTGATAATTTTAAGGTTTGTTTTTTTGGTGAAGATGCAACTTCAGAAATAACTTCGATTCCTTCAGGTTGCACGTTTTCTAAAAAGACTCTAGCGCCCTTCAATTCAACTTTAATCATTTGAGGCCAATTATTAGCAATGACCTGTGACTTAGGCATTAAAAGCTTTAAAGGAAACTCTCTTTCAACTCTGACAGGTTCTGAGTTAAGAACATAAAACCATAGAGTTGTTCCCGCTATAATTGAAGCAATTCTAAGAAAGGTATGAGATTGACCCAGCTTTTTGATTGAATAAATCATACAGAGTTACCCAGAATTTTCGCTGTTGATGAATTTGTATCTGCACCCATGAGTTGCTCAATAGAATTTCTTAATTCTTTAATTGAAGAACAGGAAATGAGTTGTCCATCATGACTTATACTAATCCTACCGGTTTCTTCACTAACAACAATCGCGATAGAATCGGTCACTTCAGAAAGTCCAATCGCTGCACGGTGACGTGTTCCCATATGTCTTTCAATTTCTACATTTTTTGAAAGTGGTAAGAAACAGCCAGCTGCTGAGATACGTCCTTGAGATATAATAACTGCGCCATCGTGTAGAGCTGATCTTGACTGAAATAGAGCGTATAAAATATCGGAGTGAATCTCGGCATCAAGTTTAGTGCCAGTTGAAATGAAGTTCATTAAACCTTGATCTTTTTCTAAAATAATCAAAGCACCGATTTGTTCTTTAGAACAAGCTTCACAAGCTTCAATAACTTCTTCAAGATCTATTAAATCTGCAGCTCTTGGTTGCTTGCCAAACCTAAAGATCTGTCTGCCAGCACCAAATCTGGCGAGAGCGCTTCTGATCTGATCTTGAAACAAAATAACTAGGATAATAAAGAATGAGTCGAAGAAATGCGAAAGAACCCAATTTAAGGCATAGAGTTTAAGACTTACCGCAATCCAAAACAATGCTAACAGTGCTCCAATACCAAAAAGCATTTGAGCAGCACGAGTCCCTTTAATAATGAGCAGGAGCTGATAGAATAAAAATGAAACAACAATAACGTCGAAGACGTCTTTTGCTTTAAAATAAGACCATAATATCTCTAAGGTCTGCACGGCCTTTGTCCCTTCGTTAGTTATTCGTATAAGATATACTAACTTATCGGAATATCATCTTGATTTGTTAGATTAAGGAGGCTCGATGCCAGTTAAAAATATTGAAATTCAAACCTCAAATGAAGGCTTCATCAATATAACCGATCAAATACAATCAGTAATACCAGCAAATGCAGATGGTGTTCTGTATATTCAAAATACGCATACAAGCTGTGGCTTAACTATAAACGAGGCTTACGACCCTCTTGCCAAAAAAGATATGGAAAGCTTTTTGAAGTATATTGCACCTGATAATTTGAAATTCATTGAACATACCGATGAAGGTCCTGATGACTCTCCTTCGCATATGAAGTCGATGCTAGTTCAACAAACGATGACTTTGTTGGTGGAGAAAGGCAAGATTCAGTTAGGACAATGGCAAGGGATCTATCTTTGTGAATTCCGACGAAGCCCGAAGCTTCGCCGGATTTTGACTAAATTTATTAAAGACTAAGCAGCTTCTTTATCAGTACTGTCGTTTGATTTAACATCTTCAATTTGATGAAGAACATCATCACTGATAATGAGTTTCTTTCTTAAAGCTTCTCTGGAGATACCCATCTCCTTGGCAGCTTTAGATTTATTACCATTACAGCGTTTAATCTCTTGTAAAATCATCTCACGCTCAACCAATGCAACTCTTTCTTTGAGTGGGATATGATGATCATGAGAATGAGGAATCTCTCCAAACATACGCTGTTTAGCTGTGGAGTCCACTAATGGAGAAGCAGTATTCTCAAAAGGAACTTCACTTATAACATGAGCCTTCGGGTTATACATGACTGCACGTTCGACGCAAATTTTGAGTTCGCGGATATTGGCAGGCCAATCATAATCCTTAAGCTTCTCCAACGCTTTTGGAGAGAAACTCTTTAATAGTAGACCTTGCTGTTTACATTCAATTTTAAAGAAGTAATCAGCTAGCATCTCGATGTCATCAAGACGACGACGAAGCGGTTCAATATGAATAAATGCTTTTGATAAATACTCTTGTAACTCTTTATCAAATTCACCATCATCAACCATCTGACCTAGATCTGCAGACGTTGTTGCAATAATTCTTGCATCAACTGAAACCTTGGAACCAGGAAGCCCATGCTCTTTCACAAGCTGAGCAAGTCTTTTTTGAAACATCAATGGTAGTTTAGAAACTTCTTTGAGTAGAACTGTTCCACCTTGGCAGCGAGTGAAGACACTCTCCCCTTCGCCCAGACCGAATAATTCACGCTCAAGTGTTGCTTTATCCTTGGTCCCACAGTTTACAGTTTCAAAGCCTTTTAAACCGCGCTGACCTTCATGGTGAATAATATTGGCATATAAATTTTTACCAACACCTGGTTCACCGTAAATAAGAACAGGACTTTCGATATCTTTAATTTTAACGATTGTATTTCTAAGTGAACCCATATGAGGAGTTTTACCTATAAGGGCGTTCTTTCTATCAAATGGCATTGAGAAGCGACGAATTTTAGAGCTTTCTGAGATTGGATTAAACTTGTGAAAGACAGAAGAGAAAACTAAGGCTAAAACCTTCATTGTCTTTTCATCTTCAACAGTAAATCGATCTTCATTTCTTTTGTTGATGACTTCAATAACGCCAATAATTTTGTCTTCTCTATTATGAATAGGATGACAAACAATTGATCTCGTTTCGAATTCTAATTTTTTATCAAAATCAATATTAAAGCGTGTATTTGGCTCACTAGTATCAATATTGAGTGCTACCCCTGTGGTGAATACACTTCCTGCAATACCTAAGCGGTAGTCAAACTTAAGGCTATCTTTTTCAACGCCTAAAGCTGCCACAGCCTCTAACTCGTTACTCTCTGGATTAATCAAAAAGATAGATGCTCTTTGAGCGTTCATAATACGAACGACCTCTTCAAGCATATTCTCCATGAAGTTTTCTTTATCACCAAAGTGAGTAATATCTTTAAACAATGATAAAAGAAGAGAGAACATCTCAAAACCATCAGAGGCTTTGGTGTACTTTTCTTTTAGAGCACTATCGACAAGACATTCTTTTAAACGATCAACACTAAAACTTAAAATATAATGTTCTAGTAGTTTTCTTAAAGCCGGCTCATCTTCGATCTCAAGACCATAAATGATTTGTTCGTCTTCAATTGCATTTGTAAAAGCTCGAACAACCTTACCTGTAAGATCGATATGATGCTTTTTAAATTGAAGTGAAACGGTTAGGAGTGTTCCAACAGAAACTCTCTCAATCGTTGAAAAACCAAGGCCCGTAACCGAAATATCAACAAGTGTCGCATCGTCGATATATCTAGGTTTACCTACCTCATCATCCATTTCGATGAGAAAACGCAGATTGTCTGCCTTTTCAACAGGAATACGAAAAGATTGATAAAACTTAAATTCTGAAAAACTGGTGAGCATGCGCCCTCCTAAATCTTTAGGACCTATTAAATTCTCAGTGACTAATCGGATAAAACTAGTAGGAAGTTGAGAGAATCGCCCAGAAAAAATGGCGCATTCTAAAAAAATCAAAGAGTTGCAGCAAAATCAATTTAATTTAAATTAGACTCATCATTGGTATCAGCTTCACCTGCTACCCCATAGTCTACATTTAACTCTTGAACGATGGCCGCACGGATAGCTCCGCTAAACTGCTTCCAGTATTCTTTATGGCGACGGTTATCTGAACTTGGAAGCTCTAGAGTGAAAGTTGGAATGCCTCTTTCGTTACCAGCGTAGTTACCAAGGCTTCCAGGAAAAAAAGGATAATTCTTAATTCTGTAGCCTTTTGCTTTCTTACTCATTTGAATGAGTAGCTGACTAGCTTTGTTACCAACTTCACCACCGGTTTGAAAGTCTTCAGGACCATCATAATCTAGCATTGTAAGTGGTGAGTGTACGCTGATGATTTTTCCGGGATTAAACTCATCGATTAAGCTAACTTGAAAGATTGTTTCACTCTCACTAGCAGCACTTGGCCCAGGGAAACGGCGTTTATCACTTCCATAACGGTGGGCCCAAAGTCTGTGAGCGTCTTTTTTCCAATCTTTGGTTGGAAAGTTTCTATTAATATCTACGCCATTAGCATTAGTTCTAGATGGGTATCTTTTAAAATAAGAGTCCGGACTAACCAGAGGTGCAACAACCACTCGCTTGTTTCTAAAGTTTTCAAGATATTTCGGATTAGACTTAGTTATGCTCTTAAGCATTTCTAAAACATCAAAGCAGAATTTAATAGGAGTAATTTCATCGCCGTGCACTCCACACATAATGAGTGTCGTTGTGATTGGACGAGATGGATCTGGTTTTTTATCGCGCCAGACAGCGTAAATTAATGGGTCACCATCATGAGACTCTTTTTCCCAATGCCAGAAAACTTCCGAACACTTACTGTTGCCCCAACCATAACGATCGAAACTTTTTTCAAGCTTAGTGCAGTAATCGTTAATGCCTTTAAGTCTTTGTGGAGTTGAGTATTTACCAACATGATCTTGATTAAAAACAACGTCTTCTTTGACCCATGCTTTTTTAACTGGCGTCTCATCTTTAGATAGAAGCTCGTCAATTACTTCGATTTGATGTGAGCATGCTGTAAATAAAAGAAGAACAAATAGAACAAACTTCATAAAACCCTAAAAAAGCTAATATTTTGCTTATTATACCTATTAGGGTTTATCTGGGCTAGTTTTTTACAGTAGTCCTTGTAGAAGTAGACTTGGAAATTTTAGTGCATAGAATCCAATTTTCTTAAATAAGCCCACTCTTTCAAAGCGGTGCTCCCTAAAGGACTCTACATCATCGAGATGATAAGATTGCGCCATGCGTGCTTCGATATCGCTACGCAAATGCTGGGCAAGCTCTGGGTTCTCATCGCAAAAATAAGCTAACTCAAGGCTATAAACATTTGATCTTGGATCAAAGTTATATGAACCAATCATTGAAGAATCATTATCAAAGACAAATGACTTCGAATGCGTTCCCCAACGTGACTCCTTAACGCCCTCATCAACTGTCTCATAGTAGCTTAAGGCGTCACCTTGATAGATATGCGGCTTAAGGCCTAGACCTAACCACTTTTTAAAGTAGTGATAAAAAACTGTCGCAACATAAATTGCATCAGTTGAATAAACACCGTTTGTCAGGACCTCAACTTTTTTACCAGCACTTAAAAGTGTGTCTAAAAGAGGGCGTGTATCTTTATCTGAAATAAAGTATGGCGTATCAATAAGTAAGCGATCTTTAATATTACTCATTCTTTCAAAGATTTCTTGTTTTAAAAGTCTACCCTCACGACGATGTCTTCGACCGTGACCTGGCTTATCTGAAAAGAAACTACTTTTATTACATGTCGATTTGTATTCTTTAGCCAGTTCTTCTTTACCAATACGTCTAACAGTCTCAAGAAGTTTTTGATCATCTTGTGTTACAAAAAGAAAGTTTTTAGCTTCTTGAACGTGTCTGTTCCAAAGCCTCAAGTCTTCTCTGTACTGCTGGCGACCAGAAATACGACCAGTGGAGTGACTATTTCTAAGGTATTTAATATCGTTCGCTCTTGGCTTGCGTTTACGATCTTCTTTAATAACGTATTCCGAGTTCCAAACATCATCAAAGCTTTGAGCAATAGCTTCTACAATTTCACCCTCAACCGTTAAGTCTCTATCAATGAAGTTGTACTCTTCTGAAAGATCAAAATACTCATCAGCAATATTTCTGCCACCAACGACGGCAATCTTTCCATCAACGACAAGGCTTTTACGATGATTTCTATATTGAGCTTTTGCTCTTAAAAGTGATGTCTTATTATAAAAGCGAACATCAATACCCTGCTCTTCTAATTCATGAGCATGATAAGGCGAGATGGTTGAACCAATCATAAAGTGATCAAACAACAATCTGATTTTCACACCTTGCTTGGCTTTTTCAACTAAGGCATGTGTAAACATACGACCGGCTTTATCTGTATTATAGATAAACATCTCAAGATCAATTGATTCAGTCGCTTGCTCGACGAGCTGAATCCTGCGCTCCATGGCTGCCAGGCCTGAGTTTAATACTTGTAATTGATGAGGGGCTTCACTTCGTGCCTGAAAGGGATCAATAAAGGAATCTGCTGATTCACCAGCAAAAACTAGATTTAAAGATAATAGAATTGTGGCAGTTAACGTAATTAAGCGCACTCGATGCTCCATTTTAAAAGTGATTAAATTTATCACTCAAAAGATAACGCGTCGAATCAAACGCTAAATTAAGATACTATTTACAAGCTTTAAACCACTGAAATTACGGACTTAAATATTTCAAACACTATACCGATAACTAAATATGAAAATACTAATCGTGACTCTTTCTATCCTAGTTTCTTTGTCCCATGCTCAATCAGCCGAAGATCCGAGTTTCGCCACTAAACATAAGTTTGTGATTGAAACAGATCCTAATAGTATCAAAGCGGGTATTTTAGGACAGTGCTACCTTGTTGACTCAAGGACTGAAGGTAGACAATACAAAGTTGAAGTGGAGACCTCAGATTGTCGCCCTGAAAATGTATATTACCAATGGATAAACTTTGTCAGACACGAGCCTTATGGTTGTTACGAACGAGGTGGATCTTGGAGAGCAAGAGTTAATGATGAATTCTGCCGCCCTAGGGCCACGACCTATATCTTTGAAAGAGCGACACAAGAGAAATTTTCAAACAATGGTAATTATGGAAATTGTTTTGAAGTAGACTCTCAAACTCTTGGCGACGAATACAGGTCTGAGGTTAGCAATGAATTTTGTCGTGATATAGCCGGTGCTTTAGAATTTGTTCAAATAGATTATTTGGGTCAAAGTGGCTGCTATGAAGTAGGAAGTAATAGTTGCGAGACTTACAATAGGTTATTTAGCTTCGTCTGTCGTAGTATGAGCAAAGATCACGATGCCAATATCTGGATCAATTCAACGGACTCTACAAATTGTAACACTACAACGAACCGGAATAACTCTCGAAGAAGAGAGCAATCCGAAAATAGTGGCTCAAGTGGTAGTCAACAGCCAAGTTCAGATAGCTCAACTGGAAGATAGTTAAGCTACTTCGACTGGATCTTTTAATTTAGAGATTAAAAATATTGGAATTAGTAAGAAAAGCGCTCCAGCGAAATAAGGGACCGCAGATCCATACTTCCAATAAATGAGAGAGGCTGCAATTGGGCCTATCACACGAGCCAGGGCTCCTAAGCTTCTAAAAATACCAATACTTCTTCCCTGCTCTTGTGTTGGTGAGTAAAGAGATACTAGTGAAGTTAAGCATGGTATCGCCATAGCAGAACCAACGGCTAAGAAAAACAATCCAAAATATATCAAAAACGAGCTTTGTGCTAAGCCAATCAAAATAAGACCCGGTAGAACACTGACAAGTCCCATGATTGCCATTTTTCTTTCACCGACTTGTGATGCTTTTCTTCTAACAACCCCACCTTGAACCATAGCGAGAACAAATCCAATAAAGATAAACATATAGGCATTATCCATTGGAGAATAACCTAATCGCTCGAAGGCTAAGAAAGTTAAAGTAAACTCCATTCCAGAAAACGCCATCAAGAACAGAAAATGACCGATATTAGTTAAGTTCACTCCTGGAAAAGGAAGTGGTGCAAATAATTTAAACGGATTAAAGCTTCTTTGAAGATGTGACTCGCCTCTTTTATCTTTTGGAAGTGTTTCTTTAAACCTGAAAAGAAGCGACCAAAAATTTATAAAAGATAAAACAAAAGCAATTGCTGCCGGCACAGAAAATGGATTAACTCCATAAGAAGCCAGCTCAGGCCAAGTATCAAGAAGGTTCCACTGAGCGGAAATACCACCAAGCGCTGGGCCAAAGATAAAGCCGAGGGCAAATGCTATTCCAACAAATGCCATTCCTTTTGAACGGTTTCTTGAAGATGTCACATCCGCTACAACAGCAGTCGCGGTTGAAATATTACCACCCATGATACCGCCGACAAAACGAGCAAGAATTAAAATCGTAAAGCTTCCGGCAAAAAACCAAAGACCATAACTAAGAGCCAGACAAGCCACAGAAATCAATAGAACCGGCTTTCTTCCAATTCGATCAGAGATCCCACCCCAAATAGGAGCCGCAATAAATTGCAAGAGTGAGTATAAGGCTCCGAGAGCACCACCAAAAAGTACAATTGAAGCTACATCTGCCCCACCAACTTCTGTCAGGCTAGCGATACTTCCAAAAATTGCTTTAAGAAATACGTTATCTCCATCAGTCTCAAGATAGTGTTTCGCTAGTTGAGGAAATAAAGGGAAAATAATAGAGAAACCAATTAAGTCTAAAAATAAAGTTAAGAAAACGATCTTAATACTGGATTTTGCAACAGGACTAAGAGGTGGCGATTTCATTTTTTGTTCGGTCATTGGTTCATACCTGGAAGGATCAAAGTCAATATATTGATCTTGAATAGTTTTAGAATCACCGTTTGCATGGGCATCAATTAATATAGCAAAGTCAGAGCACCATTTATCATCATCATTTAGGCAAGGAATATGTTGAATATCACCACCTGACTCATGGGCCTGTTCCTTAAGCTCAACTCCAATTTCATCAACAGTCTCTAAGCAGTCTGCAACAAAAGCTGGACAGTAAACGGCAATATTTTTGTGCCCTTCTTCAATCAGCTCATCAACTCGATCTTCAGTATATGGCGTAAGCCACTCTTCGGAACCAAACCTAGACTGAAACGCATACTCAACATGATCACTACTTATCTCTTTAAGACGTTCTCTGATGAGACAAAAAGTCTCATAACAGTGCTGGTAATAAGCATCGCCTTTATAGATCACCCAGCGTTTTGGAATTCCATGAAAAGAGAGAATAAGTTTATCAACTTTCTTTTCCGAGTTTAGCTTTTTAAGGTGGTGATCAACTAACCTAGCTGAGTTATCGATAAAAGCATGAGAGCGGTGAAAGTCAGTTAAAAATTCAAAGGGTGGTATTTTAGTTCGAGTTTCTAGAACCTTAGCAAAACCATCCATACCACTTGCTACTGTTGACTGAGAGTATTGTGGGAACATAGCAATGGCCAGCAACCTGGTAGCCGCTTGATCTGGTTTATGCTCTAGATCGTGCTCCCAGCTGTCCCATACTTCATTAACTCTAGGACTTGATAAAAGAAATGCGTGATTTACTTCAACTGTCTCTTTGTCAGGAAGTGCGGCACTCACCTTCTTTGCAAAATCTTCGGTGATAGTTATGAGAGGGAAACTGGATCCGTCCCAGATTCTTGAATAAAGCTTTGCTGAGCGCTTAGGTCTAAAAGGCAGGATAAATAAATTAAGAATAATTTTCCAAAGCCAAGGAGTAACATCAACAACCCTTGGATCACCCAAAAACTCTTTCAAATAAGAGCGAACATCAGAGACTTTGGGACTTTTTGGCGAGCCAAGCTGAACTACAACAGCTTTCGTTTTACGTCGATTCAATGCACTACCCAGCTTGTCAAAATTAGGTTATTATTGAGCTAAACTAGCAAAATCTCATATATAAGGCAAAAGACTGTGGCCAAAAAAACATCGACAACTTCGAGGCGTTCCAAAGAATTAAAGGACTTTAAGCTTGGACAGGCCGAAACGAATTACCCAACAACCTATGCCCCAGATGTTCTAGAGGCATTTGATAATAAGAATCCTGGAAAAGTCGCTTGGACAACATTTGTGTGTACCGAGTTTACCAGCTTATGCCCAAAGACTGCTCAGCCTGATTTTGCTCGAATTTTCATTAACTATATTGCTGATAAGAAGATGGTCGAATCAAAGTCACTAAAGCTATACCTTTTTAGTTTTAGAAATCACGGTGACTTTCATGAAGATTGTGTGCAAAAAATTTGCGACGATCTGACTAAGCTTATTAAGCCAAAGTATCTTGAAGTTATTGGTGAATTTACACCTAGAGGTGGGATTGCAATCTACCCTTTTGCCAGTTCTAGCTCGAAAGATAAGGCTTATGTTAAACTAAGAGAAGAAAGACTCCTAGGTTACGCACCAGGAAAGTACAGCATGCCGCTGTCACGAGTTTATTAAAGGACGATATTATGTTTGGACTAGGAACTACAGAAGCACTTATCGTCTTAGCAATTGTTGTCTTAATGTTTGGCGGAAGAAAGCTTCCTGAACTTGGCAAATCAATGGGTAAGGCCATTACAAACTTTAAGCAAGGCATGAAAGACGAAGGTGATAAAGATAAGAAAGTTGATCCGCCAGAGGATAATTCTTAGTCACAAGACCTAAGTAAACTAAGCCCATCAAATATAAGTCCAACTCTCCAAAACTGCGGTAAAATCATTTTATAAAGCTCTTTTCGATCTTTTTTCTCTAATGAGCAAAAACCTGCCTGCTGATAGCAGGTGGTATGAGTGTCAAAAGCAAACTTTTTAAGTTCCTTGCAATCATTAAAACTAGTATTCTTTAATTCATTGATTAAACACTCTCGAGTATTTGCCAACCAAATCTGGCCGTCTTCAGAAAAAGTTTTCTTCTTGTTGATAAATTTCAGACAATATTTATAACCAAAATTTATTAGATAGCCTTTACTATGGCATTGATATTCGGATTCAAGTTTTTGATAAAAATCACATTCACCGGCAACGACAGTAAAATTCATCAAGAGAAATAAAGCGATTAATAATTTCATGAAAAAGGTTTAGCACTGCTAAGTAAGCAGCACTATGGAGTATGAAAAAAGGTAAAAAAAAAGCCCTCGTAAAGAGGGCTTCATTTAAGCTTAGATCAAATTAACGAATTGTATCGACGAACATATCGCCTGTTCCAGCGCTATCAAGGTGATCTTTCAAACGAGTTGAAGCTGATCCAGCACCTTCCCAAGAAGTATAGATACGTCCATACCAGTCAGAAGTTTGGCTAGTACATGAAGCATAGCCACCATGAAGTTGACCAATCACGCGGTGATTTTGGTCAAATAGAGGTGATCCTGAAGAACCTGGCTCAGTAGTACCAACATCCCAGTCAGTTACACGAACGTGAGTTGCATCTTC
>CAXBMT010000042.1:0-14365 GCA_963976925.1 uncultured Bdellovibrionales bacterium | reverse complement strand
ATTTTAAGCTTTTCTTCTGGAAGTCTTTTCATTGTCTCAAGGGCCTTATTTAAAATCTCATCCCTGATAATTTCTTCTCTCATGAGGCGGTCAAATTCACTCATGGGGTGGCCGTATGATTTCACAATATGTTCTATGCGGTTTTGATCAAGAGTGATGCGGCCATTTTCAATATGCCCAATACTAGGCCTTGAGTAACCGCAAATTGAAGATGCCTGATCTTGTGAGAGATTTTTCATTTCCCTGAGCACTCTCAAAACTCTGACTTCTTTCGTAATAACTTTCTTGTAGCTTCTTCTATCCTGATTGACATGAACGGTTTTTACTTTCTTGCCAATCAAAAGTGATTTTCCTCTCCTTACTTTTTCATAGTCCTCTCTGGTAATTGCTAAGGCCTTCAGAATTTGAACAAGCTTCTCGTCGTCTATAATCGCTCGTCCTGATTCATACTTTTGAATCGCCTTGATTGATAATTTAAGGCGAGACGAAAGTTCATTTCTCGTGATCTTTAACAGTTCACGAGTGCGCCTAATCGCTTTTGCATGAGAGAGATTGATCTTTTCTTTTTGAGTTGTAGCAGTCATAAATCCTCCTTCTTTGTGGTTGCTGCCAGCGTCCGCTCTCCCTTTGAAACTCAACAGGTTAACCACTCAAAAAGGCACATTTTGCGAGTGCAAAAGGCTACGGCAAAAAGAGGGCTACGGTCATAGCCAAAAATATAGCCACAAATAGCAAACGCTAGAGATGACTAGAGACTTTTGACCGTAGCTACAGATGAGGTTTTCAACTAACTTATTGATACTAGTTATTGAATGAATACAGTAGTTTGCTTTGAAGGCATAAAAAAAGCCGAACGATGTTCGGCTTTTTTTATAGAAATTTGGTGGAGGTACCCGGGATCGAACCGAGGACCTCTTCACTGCCAGCGAAGCGCTCTCCCAACTGAGCTATACCCCCCAATAATTGTTATAAATTATGGTTCGAAGTTTAAAAAGACAAGAGTTTTCTACAGTTTGCGCTGCGTCTATTATTAAAAGTCGACTAAAGCTGACTGAGACCATAACTTTATATTTAAACTGTTATTTAAGAAGTGATCCAATGAGAATTTTACTTTTTTTTCCATTATTTATAGCAACTACATACGCAGGTATCATTCAGCAAATTGATCCTAATCAAAGTAGTTCTTACTTGTTTTGGAAAAAGCTAGAAGGCAAATCTGCAGATGTCATCTATCCAGGCGTTCTTGAAGTTCAAGCTCAATTTATTTCGAATCTACTCGATCATTACTCCACATTAGTAGGGCTTAGCTATGATAACCCGCGACCTAAAAAATTTCCACTCGTCTTGAGAAGAGAGATGGCACTGCCTAACGGTTTTGTTACGTTAGGGCCAAGACGTAGTGAATGGTATGTGAGTGCTAATATCTCTCCCATCATCGGGAGCTTAAACTTTCTTCAATCTCTAGCAATACATGAATATAGGCACATCGTTCAATACGATTTTATGCTTCAATCTACAAATAAATTTGCTTATACATTATTTGGGGATTTTGGATTATCTTTAGCAATAGGACTTGGTGTTCCCTCTTGGTATTTAGAAGGTGACGCAGTTTGGGCAGAGACCTACTACACGGATGGTGGTCGAGGTAGATCTCCAAGGTTTTCCGCAAGATTAAAGGCCATGCTACTGAATGATCAAGCCCCAAGTTATGACGAATTTATAGCAGGCACATATAGAACTAAACGACCTAATCAATACGTATTTGGGTATTACCTAGTATCAAGGGCATATGAAATTTATGGAGAAGACGTCTGGAAAAAAATCTTAGCATCAGTTGCTAAGTTTTCCTTTAATCCATATGCACTTACAAACGCATTTGAGAGTGTGACCGGAGAGGACTTTGAAAGGTTCTATGAACAAACACTGACAGACTTAAAATTTGAGTGGCGAAAAGATCAAATCCCGAAAAATAATGATCAATACTCTGAAAAACTTTATCCTAAAGTAGATGGGTCGAGCTTATATTATTTCAAAAAGGATCTTAATAATTTTTGGGGCATATATCGATATGGAAAAAAACAAGCAATTAAAGAGTTAGATATAAACCCAAGGTTTTCCAAAGTAGATATAAAAGATGGAATTGTTGCGTATACACAAATACTTCCAGACCAAAGGTATGGATTCAGAACATATAGCGATCTGTTTGTTTATGATATTGATAAGAATGAAACAAGAAAAATCCTAAACAATGCTAGAGTCTATCACCCAGAAATTAGCCCAGATAAAGATAGGATATTAGTTACAGAACAAATGCCGAACACTCAGTGGCAGCTATCAATCTACAATTTTAAAGGAGAAAGACTTAAAAATATTAAGTTATCAGATAAAACTGTTAGTGAAGCTACATGGTATAGTAATGACACATTGGTAATTCTTGCAAAAGACATCGTAGGAAAAAGCTCTATACATTTATATACATTAAATAATGACGCTGAAAGAAAAGTGTTTGGCCCAATTAGAAATAACTTTTACTCGTTAACGGCACATCAAAAATCTCAGTCTGTTTACTTTGAAGCAGATGCAACTGGTAGTGTACAAATATTCAAACTACAACTAAATGGATCACAAGCCAGACTATTTAGGTGCACAAATGAGAAAATCGCGGCATACACTCCATCAGTATCTGGAGAGAAAATATTTTACTCAACCGAACAAGCTGATGGTATTGATTTAAAAAGTCGTAATATAAACTGTATATCAACTACTAGGGATAACACATTCGTAGTCAATGATGTCACAACAAATCCATCCGACAATTACTTAAACAAGAGCCCTGTAGAAATTCAGTCTCCAGAAAAATTAAAAAATTTCAAAAACACTTCAAAGTCATATAACGAATTTAAAGACGAATTAACCCCTCACTCCTGGGGAATAATATCAGGAAGAGGTATTGAAGCGTCTATAACCGGCAATAATATTCTCAACTCTCTTGGGTATAATTTTGGTGTAGGTCAAAGTACTGAAGAAAAACAACCATATGGTTTTTTAAATATCAATTTAACTAAATACTATCCTATATTTTCATTAAACTTGGACTATCGACAAAGAGAAGATACCAACACTTTAACAAATGTTAAATCAAACTGGACTGAGGCCGAGTATGGCTTAACAACTGTGATTCCTTTTAGATATAAAAATGGTTTTTACAACAATTATTTCGAGCTAACAGCTGGTTACAGCCAGTTAAAATACACTGAAGATATAAGTGCAAAAACATACGAATTATCAGACGATTCTTTAAATATAGTCACCACAGAGTTCCAAGCCTACTCTCTTAAAGATAGAAGACTTAGAGAAATATACCCTTCTTACGGGATTTTCTATAATGCCGTCTATAAAAAAGCCAATGCCAGTGAAACAACAAGCTTTTCATCAGAAGTGTTTTATCAAAACATTAATGTCTATCTTCCAGGTTTTTTCGATAACAATGGCTTCAAATTATCTGCCTACCAAGAAAAACAATCTAAAGGATTTAACAACTATCGTTTTTCTCCTATTAATGAAACATTAACTGAATACGTCCTATCGAGAGGATTCAACTATACGTATATCGATAAATATACCAAAGGCAGCATTGAATATGCAGCCCCTCTTTGGAATACGGATTTTAATTTAGCGGGATGGGTATTCTTAAGACGTATATACGGGAAGGTATTTTTTGATCATACGAAAGTTGAACTACTTAGATTTACCAATAATCTTAACTCTACAGGAGCCGAGCTGATCTTTGAAACAAAGTTTTTCAGAATACTTGATTTAGATATAGGTGTTCGAAATAGTTATAAGCTAGACCCTAATGAGTCTAGCTACGATGTTTTCTTTACGACTAATGCTACTTTTTAGAATTTAAATTTTTTCTTAAGACCTTTTAGTAATTCTTTACCCTTATCTTTTACGGAGTCTTTAGCTTCATCTTTTTTGGTATCAATTTTAGAAGTTAAACTGTCGATCTTAGACTTTTGTTTATCGATCTCGCCTTGATACTTTGACTTTAACTGATCTAGCTTCTCATCAACCTTTTTCTTATTACCTGCTAACTTATCTTCGATCGTATCTTTGATTTTCTTTTTAGCCGCATTAATTTTTTCATTAATAACTCTGCCGACAGCGGTTTTAATAATATCAGCAAGATTTGTCTTAACATCAAAATTAAGTTTTTCGATACTGCCTGAAGCTTTTGCATTAACTGTCACTACCGATGCATCAGAGGCAACATTATCAAGAATTTCTTTGACGACTTTAGTTTTTGCTTCTGTCTTATACTTGACGTTACTAAAAGTATTATCCAGTTTCATCGACAGGCTTGTATCAATTAAATCAGCCGATATCATCGAGGAAGATGTGGCTGAAGTCATAACAAAGCTTACGGCATCAGACTGACTTAAAGCTTTCTCCTTAACTGGAAATGCTCCAATTGATAACTGAACATTGTCTTTAACAATTCCTCGGTGATCAAGCGAGACCTTTGCTTTAAGCTGTCTAAGGTTTTGAGATGGAAAGTCTGCATCAATTTGTGCAGTCGTCGGTTTGTTAACAATGGATTGATCGGTTGTTACGTTTTCAATCTTACCACTAACTGTTCCTTGAGAGTTTTGAGAGCTGATCTCACTATGTTTCAACCAAAAAAGTGGGTAAGACTTTGGTGTACCAAATTGATAATTCACTCCCTCACCTCTTGGTGGTTTTACTTCGACGACTTCCTTTTTATCTTTTTTAGGCGGCATATATTTTTTTGCCATTGCAAAGTATTCATCATACTTGGCCATTGAGTTCACAAAATCAGCACCAAAGAGAACTCCAGCAATCGATTTTGAGTCTAGGTTAGGAAGGCTCATTTTAGATTCAAGTCTATCAACATCTTTTTTTATCAAGCCTTCTACTTGATTGGTCGATTCTTTTACAAACTTAATCTCATTTTCGACTCTTTTAACAGCGTCGTTATATTGCTTGATCGTACTTGAGACATCCTTTCTTAGTGAATCCGCTTCCTTTATTACACTTGGAGCTTTTGAAATATTCTTAAGCTCGTTCCAATTAATCGCTTTAAAACGATCATCGTAGGAATCGATCTGAGAGTTTTTAGGAAGATTACTCATCATCGTTTTAAGTTCTTCTTCTTTTTGATCGATTTGTTTTTCAAGCGCTTCGTAAAACTTTTTACTTTCAAGTTCGTTTTCAATATTATTTAAAACATCTTTAGAACTATCTCCTGCTAAAAGCGCCGAAATATCTCCAAATACATTGCCTTTAAATTCTTCTTTGGCATTTTGTAGAGTTTGCTTAGTTTTCGATGGGTTCTTGGGATCTTCTAATGGTTTAGGATAAACCTTTCCCGCAGACTTTCGTTTTCCCGAAATCGTAATATCTTTAATTGAAGATTCATCAATAACGACTTTGCCTCTTAAAACTCCGTCCCACATCATTTGAAATTTAAGGGAGCCAATTTCAAACAAGTTAAAGGCTGGATCACTCGCATTTGTGAAAGCGATCTTCTTCACTTCAACACTCAGATTAGTAAATGAGGTTTTCACACTATCTACGTTGACCTCAGCACCATTAACTTTGCCGCCAAAATATTCAATCGACTTTTTAATTGTTGAATCTAAAAACAAGAGATTAAACAAGACGATAAGGGTGGTCACAATTAAAAATGGTACAACGGCACCTTTTCGAATCATTCCAACTTTCTTTTTTTCATTCATATATTATCCGTAGAGTTCTTCGTATTTTGCATACCATTTATAAAATCCTGTCGCCTTTACCGCTTTCCAAAATTTAGATTGTTGAAAACGCTTAACGATAGTATTTCGATATTTAACAATTAGTGATTTAGATATAAAGAATACAACTGGGAATAAAAGAATTGATGTAACCCCTGCTCCCATGACAACTGAGTTATAAAATTTCGTAAAAGGAATAATTGGAAGATTATATAAAACGGTAAAGATTCCTTTCAAACTATCCAGTTCTAAGACACTTGATCCGATGATGTGAAAGATAGGATCAAAAATATAGGCGACGATGGCGAACATAAAGGCACTAGCAAATGCTGCGCCCATTTGGATTCTAAAAAAGAATAATAAGATAAAGACAAGAATTGTCTGAAGAGAGAGTGCTGGAGCAAAGCCTAGTATTAGACCGCAAGCAATTCCTGCTGCGAGTTGGTTTTCACCAGTGTCCGAATTTAATAATTTCAACAGCGCAAACAGCTGCTTTAACATGACCGTCATACAGTCTCCTTAAGGATTTAGTTCGGTAATGATATGACTCTTAGAGGGTCTTTTTAAAGCTTTTTAATAATTTCTTTTTAACTTAGTAAACATGCTTGATAGCTTATCGATAAAGATATGACATGCATCAGCACTGGCCAGTCCTAGATATAACCACGTAACACTTTTATAGATTGGTTGCTGATAGCTATACTCTGAAACAAACTCAAAGAGCCCTCTCCAGTAACCCTCTGCTTCTATAGCCAAATAGCCCATTTTTGACAGGACAAAAACTAAGATGCCTCCAAGGATGATCCCATAAGTAACCCTCGTTAGAGTTCCAAGTAATAATCCATGTGAAAGTCCTCTATGCTTAAAGATTATGGAATAAGGATAGAGAAAGAATTGGAGTAAACCCGAGCGTTTTTTTGGCATTAAATCTGTGTCGGGTGAAAAAAGTAGAGTTGAAAAAAGCCAGCCTATAATAAATGATGGCCAGGAAAATACGCCAAACCCAAAACCGATTAAAAACCCCGTTATAATCATACCGACAAATAAGTTGATACCATCATGAGTTTTTCCAAGCGCCATTAGAAAAACCGAGAGAGATTAATACTTATATGGTGGTCTTGATCAAGGACTTCTAACCCAACAGCAGTTGTACCTTGTTTAGGTGCATCGAAAACTCTTACTGTTGTTCCAATCTTCCAAACATCTGACAAGCGTCTGGATGCTTGAAAGTTATAGAGTTTCTCATGAGATCTATCAACATCTAGAATCGCTGATAAAACAAATTCTGTTCCCATAATATCATTACGAGTATGCCTGATCCCAATAAAGTAATCATGTTGAAAGATACTTAAGCGTTCAGCTTCGCTTTTCTCTAAACCTAGAATTTTCTGATATTCGAAAAATAATGTTGAATCTGAACCATCTGCATGGGAAGTCATATACTCAAGACCTAAGGCAGCTTCAGTATGATCAAGAGGTTTTCTTAAACCAGTAACTGTTAAAACAGAGAGATCCTTTTCGAAAGTCCTATTGGCCGCTTCAGCTTTAAATAACCAAGCATCAAAAAATGGCTTTTGAAGAGTTCCACCAATTTGTGTGACTTCATAAAAATGTGGAACATTGAGTGAGCTTACTCCATTAACAGGCACAGTATTTCCCAAGACAACTGCATAATTAGATGTTCCAACAATAGGAAACTGCCGATCGTAATGACGTAATACGTGTAAAGAAAGATCGGCACCGTAAATAAGTTGCGTAAGTCGAGCCGCAAATTGGGGGTGCCATTGATCTGACTTAGCGTCTTGTCCATCAACCCAAACAGGTTCAGCAGGAAGAAACCCAACGCCTAGTCTTGAAGCTGAGCCTGGATATCTTGGATTCTCAACTCTTGGGAAAAATGAAAAAGTAAGGCTTCCTTGATAAAAAGGCACTTCCAATTCAAGGGCAAGTTCTCCTCTTTTTTCAGGTCTTTCAAGAGGAGCATCAAAGTTACGACTATTGATAGTATCGGCCGGTTGAAAGGCTTCAAGTGCTGTCCAGTTAAAAACTTTATATCCACCCGAGATTTTCCAAAGTTTTTCTTCATCTAAAAAATAGGCTGCGTAAGCATCTTCGACCCAAATGAGATCTCTTGATGACTCCTTTGAGTCAATTCTCGAAAAGCCTCGAAGAACGTGACTGTAGCGATCATCTTCATAACTAGACTCAAGTCTTGAAAAGAAAGCTATACCTGTATCTTGAGTTGAAGAAACATCGTCGTTTTTAAACTGTCGATACTCAACCGCCACTTCACCTTGAGAGCTAAATTCAGCAAAAGCAGTAGCGCTAAACAAAGTAATAAGTAGAACTAAACGATGCATACAATCCCTACTTTAAGCGAGTTTGTGAAAAGTCTGAGTCTGCAAATTTTTTACCTAATTCACGATTGTCCCAGCTAAAGATTGACTCTTTTCTTGTTTGCACATTTTTCATGTGAATTTCACTGGCACGGTATAGTTTTTTCTTACCAATACTATATTCTTTGTAGCCTTTAAACTCGGCAACTTTTAAAAGCTCACCTCTTAAATCGTAATACTCCACCTTAACGGGATTAAAGATTTTTTGGTCCATAAACATAACCTGCTTACTATAACCAGAAGGCTCCTTTGAAATTCTTTCAAGCACCCAAACAGATCTTTTATTAATTTTGTCATCTCTAAGCCATTTATAATTAAACTTATCAATTTCTTGGCTACCTAGATCTTCGAAAGCAAATTCACTTCCCATAAAAGAAGAAGACTTTGAACTTGAGTTAATTCTCTTAACTCTTCTGAAAGCTGGAATGTATAACCATTGGTCGTCTTCTTTAGACTTATACGACCAAGTCAGCATCTTGGTTCCTTTTACATCTTTAGGATTTGAGAACTCCATAATGGATTTATCACCATCTTTGCCGCCTTCCTTAACCTTTCCATCCATTTCCCTGACAACTCGCTGACCATCGGCCGTAATAAGAATCAACTTCATATCTGACTCTTCACCAACGAAGCCATCATTCTTATCTCTAACTTGCTTAGCTATCTCTGTGCCTTTTTGGGCCGGAGTCTGCTTTGCGGCATAGACAAGGTTCATATTAAATATAAGTGCTAAAGCTGCGATTAAGCGCATTGATATCTCCCCTAAAATTTGGGCTAATGATATCTTGACCAAGTTCTACTGACCAGTTTGTTGACTTAGATTTCAAGCAGTTGATAGGATTAATTATTACTGCTATGTGCAAAGGACTATCATGACTGTTTACGTCAACCGCATCCTCAATCTTAAAAAAATCAAGGCGATAGGCTTTGATATGGATTATACCCTTGTTCGTTATAACTCAGAAGAGTTTGAGCGCCTTACTCATGAAAAAGCGATCCAAAAGCTTATCTCTTATAAGAACTATCCAAAGTCATTAAGTTCGCTAAAGTTCGACTTTAATAAGGTCATACAAGGCCTAGTCATTGATAAAAAGAAAGGTCACCTTCTAAAGGTCTCTCGTTTTGGAAAAGTAAAACATGCTGTTTTTGGTGAAGAAGTACTACCTTACAAAGAGCAAGACCGTATTTATAGAAATAGAGTGATTGATCTCAACGATAATAATATTCAAAGTCTAGATACCTCATTCTCTATTTCTAATGGTGTTTTATTTGGGCAGTTAGTAGAGCTAAAAAAGAATGGAGCAGATCTACCAGACTTTGAAACAATTGCTATGGATATTCGCGAAGCGATTGATCTATGCCATGCTGACGGAACACTTAAAGACATAGTTCGAGACAACGTAGAAAAATTTATTGTTCAAGATCCAGATATAGTAAGAGTTCTTGAGAGACTAAAGGATTACGGAAAAAAACTTTTAGTAATTACAAACTCAGACTGGAACTACTGTAAGCTATTAATGGAATATACAATTAATCCATTTCTAAAAGAGCATAAGGACTGGAGCGAGCTATTCGATATCACCATCACACTTGCTTCTAAGCCTCGTTTTTTTAACGGCAGACAAGCCTTTCTAGCAATCGATCCAAAGACAGGACTCATGTCGAATACCTTTGGCAAGATTGAAAGTGGTATTTTTCAAGGCGGATGGGCAGGAAAACTTCAACACGACCTTGAGCTTGAAGGTGATGAGATTCTATATCTAGGAGATCATATTTACGGTGATGTGGTTTCAATCAAGAAGACTTTTAACTGGCGTACTGCCCTAGTGCTCGAACCACTTGAAGAAGAAGTAAATGCTGTTAAAGCATCCCTTCCAGTTCAAAAGCGTATTGATGTAATGATGACGCAAAAAGAAAAGCTTGAAACAACTCTTAATAATATGGACCTAAAAAGGAAGGAAGATAAAAAAGAAGTTGATAGAAAAGAAATTAATAAACTTTTTGCAGAGATTGAAAAAATCAATGAAGAGATCTCACAGCTTCTCGAACAATACAAAGAGTTCTTTAATTCTCATTGGGGCGAGCTCATGCGTGCCGGACAAGAAGAAAGTCGTATGGCCGATCAAGTTGAAAAGTACGCCTGTATTTATATGGCAAAGGTATCTGACTTATTAGCTCATTCACCTAAAACATATTTTAGACCTGCTAAGAGAGTACTTCCTCACGAACTAGTCGATTAGCTTTTTGATAAAGTTTACATAAGGCTCATAAGCACGTTCGCCGTAGCCCCCACCCATAACATAGGTTCTTGGTATCTTTTGTTTTGAGAGATAATTTTCAATAATTTGGTCACGCTCTAGTATTTGCTCTAGCGAAAGTTTCATCGACTGAGTACTCGGCAATTGATCGAACTCCCAAACATCTGCACCTAAGACGACAAAGGTAAAATCAAAGTTTTCACCATTAAGGTTAGCTAGCGCCTGTTTAAGTTTTTCACAGTAATTATTTTCTTCATTCGCTTCAAACTCAATATCTCTATCGCTAGGAATATCCCAAGGTCCAGACCCTAAACTTCCGTCAATAGGCCATGAGTTTTTCATATGCAAACTCAAGGTATAGATGGATTGATCATGCTGACAGATCTGCGCCGAACCATCGCCTTTATGAGCATCAACATCAATAATTAAAACCTTCTTCACCTTATGATCTTGCTGGAGCTTTCTAGCACAAACAACAACATCATTTAAAAGACAAAACCCTCTACCAGCGAAAGACATCGCGTGGTGCATGCCCCCGCCGAGAAAAAAAGAACATTCATTTTCAAGAGCATAAAGAGCAGAATGATATGTTCCACGACATTGATTTAAAACATCTTGCGGCATCTGCTCAAGGGCACGGTTGTCCTTTTTCAAAGTCAATTCTTCAAGACTTGTTTCATAGCATTTTAAAATTTCATGACGACAAAGTTCTTTATCAGTAAGCCTGGCGATATAGTCTAAGTCGTGGGCCAATCTCATATCGCCCCAACTGAGCTTAGGTAAGTGATCAAAGTTGATAGGTGCTAGCTCTCTACATTGACTCTTAAGCTCAAAAAACACCTGGCTTGATCGATCAAATTTGAGAGGTACAGGAATGCCATATTCGCTAAATCGTGGTGCCAAAAGAGGATGATAGATAAGTCCCTGACTTTTGATGTGATTCTCCTATCTTAGGTTACTTTTAGACTATAATCTTTACCAACATAGTTTACCCGAAGCAAGGACGCTGCTAACAAGTCTCATGCTTACAAGAACATTATGGTTAAGACATGAAACAAAGCCTTACGAAGAGAGAGTTGCACTAACTCCTAGCGCAGCTAAGCAGCTTCAAATGCGCGGTCATGATGTTAGAATTGAAAAATCTCCGACAAGAATTTTTACCGATGAAGAGTACTCAAGACTAGGTTTACCGCTTGAAGAAACTAATTCTTGGCGCGAATCACCGCTAGACACAATTGTTTTAGGCTTGAAAGAACTTGAGGAAACAACTGACCCACTTTTAAGGCGTCATATTTACTTTGCTCATTGTTACAAAGGCCAAGACGGCTCACAAGAGCTTCTTGCTCGCTTTGCTCAAGGTGATGGCAAGCTTTATGACCTTGAGTTTTTAATTGATCAAAGTGGAAAACGTATTGCTGCCTTCGGAGTATGGGCTGGATTTGTTGGTGCAGGCCTTGGAGTAGATTTTTGGGTATCAAGACAGCTTGGTGTTGATCCAAATATCGCTGCTCCACTTCGTCCATGGACTTCTTCAGAAGACATGATCCTTTATCTCAAAGATAGACTTTCAAAAGTAAAAGAAATTCCAAAGGTTTTAGTTATTGGTGCCAGAGGCCGATGTGGTCAAGGTGCTACAAAGCTTTTAGAAGCACTTGATATTAAATCTGAACAGTGGAACTCAAGCCATACTAAGAATAAAGGTCCTTTCCAAGAAATTTTAGACTTCGATGTTTTAGTTAATTGTGCTTTGATGATGAATCAAACGAAGCCATTCATCACTAAAGAGCTGCTCAAGGGTAACAAGCGCTTACAAATCATATCAGATGTTGGATGTGATCCTACTGGCCCATGTAACCCACTTCCAGTTTATGATGACATAACCACTATGCAAGAACCTGCGAGAAAGCTTGATGTTGATAATCAAGATCTATGGGTTACGGCCATTGATCATCTGCCTTCACTTCTTCCAAGAGAGTCAAGTGAGGATTTTTGCCAACAATTACTACCTCACCTAGAAAAGTTTCTTGCCGGGCAAATTGAAGACACTCCATGGGAGCGTTCTTTGGCCCTTTTCTATCTAAACCTAGGCAAGCATGGTCTAGACCCTGACCTTGGTGCGCCACCCCAATTGCTTCTTTAGTTAAACTTGTCCATCTAGTGTAATTCAACGACAATAAAGACTACTTAAATCATTTTCATGGAGGAAATGTGAAGAAAATTATTCTTTGTGCTGCTCTTTTTATGAGTGCTAGTGTGTTCGCTGCTGATTCAAGCAGTGGTTGTGGTGTTGGCTGGCAAGTGACTCAAAAAACCAGTTTATCAGCTTCATCAACTCGTTCAACCACTAATGCATTTCTACCAAATACTATTAGCATGACTTTTGGGATTTCTGGATGTGCTCACCATTCAATCGTTAAAGTTGATAAAGAAGTTCAATACTTTGCAGAAGCTAACCTTGAAAATCTTCAACTTGATATTGCTCAAGGTAACGGAGAGAGTCTTGCTACTCTTTCAAATATGATGGGTTGTGGTGCAGATTATGCATCTAAAGCTCAATCATTGCCGATTCCATCGAATGCCAATGAACTTTTAAATCGTGGCTGTTTATAATTGAAATTATTTCTTAGTCTAATACTTTTTAGTCTAAGCCTTAGCGCAACTGAGCTGGAGTCGCTTTCAAAGCACCCTACCTGGTTGCGCTTAGTGCATTTTGAAGACTCCACTTCAAGAGTAGATTCAGAACAATTTTTCATTCATCCTGAAGGTAGTACAAATTCGCTTTTGGAACTAGAAGCAACTATCGCTGCCTTTAAAGCCAACAAGCCAATTGGAAATGATTCATGGAATGCCGCTTGTGCTTTTCCAGCTCGCTTTCAATTCTTAGTTGATCATGGTCTAAAGCTGCCAAAAGCTAAATGTACTGAATATGAAAACTGGAGACAGCAGCTAGATATTAAAAGTGTTTCGATCGTTTTTTCATCTTACTACCCTGGAAATCCTGCCAGTATTTTTGGTCACACATTTTTAAAATTAAATTTTGATAAAAATCATGCTTCAAAACTAACTGATTATGCTGTCAGCTTTTCTGCACGCGCTACTGATCCTATGGGTGTCATCTATGCTGTCAAAGGACTTCTTGGGGGCTATCAAGGGTTTTATGAGATCAGCCCTTACTACATGAAGTTGAATGAATATGTGCATACCGAGAGTCGTGATATTTGGGAATACCCCATCGTCTTGAGTCCGCTACAAATCAATAGACTCTTAGCTCACTTATGGGAGTTATCAAAAAGAGCTTCTTTTTCATATTGGTTTACAAAAGAAAATTGTTCATTCCAATTACTAGCACTTTTAGATGTGGCCTTTGGAGATACTGATTTAGCAACCGATTCAGAGTTTATTGTTTTACCGGCTAAGACAGTTAAACAAGTTGAGTCCATAGGAAAGCTCGGTATAGGAAGTATTAGACCATCATTTAAAAAACAATTTCTCTATCGGTATAATTTACTGACTGAAAGTCAACGTAGCGAATATGAAGCCGAGCTTTCAAATCATAAGCAAAGTACTAATGCGAATGTACTGGATGCTGTCATCGCTAAGATTCGTTACGACCAATTAAATGTTAATGATAAGCCTGAAGAAAGAAAAGAGATCGCCAAAAAGCTGCTACCAATTTTGCAAAGACGTGCAGCCTTGAAAACAAAAACAGAGGATTTTTCAAAGGAGTGGACAAACTCCATGGAAAAAGAAAACCCTGTTCTGTCTCATAATGCCGGGAGAGTTCAAGTTTATTCAGGCTTAAGAAATAAAAAAGGAGTGGTTGGAATTGAGGCTCGCATGGGACTTCACTCACCAACTGATCGTGAAGATGGTTTACCCCACCATAGTGAAGTTAATTACTTCTCTATCGCTATTGATCATTCTATGTTAC
>CAXBMT010000041.1:0-14653 GCA_963976925.1 uncultured Bdellovibrionales bacterium | reverse complement strand
TTGCAGCAAAAGTGCTGGTGATAAACAATGTGAATATAAAACAAAAAAGCCCTATAATTTTCATCATAGGGCTGATCGGTTTGTTGACTAAAAAGCTTTAAAACGCGCTTAGTTCGCTGAAATGACGAAGGTTACGTCATCGCCGTATGTACCTTCAACAAGGTCTTCAAAAGCAACGCCGGTATAACTGATTTGAACATCTCTATCGTTGTTACCTGGAGTTGGGTAAGCATAAGAAAAATCCTCACCGGAAAGATCTACTGCACTTCCATCATATTTAAGCGTGTAAGCAATTGTTGAGCTTGAGTCTTCGTCGCTGACCAATTCACCGTTATTAGTTGATGAAATATTCACTTTATAGCCAGTCTTAGAGTTTGATTTCTCTCTAGTTTGAGCAACAAGTAGGTCCGTTTGAGTGGTTTCTAGGTCAAGTGTACCAGCTGCAGTGTCATCGATAAGTTCAATCGAAAGACGCGCTGGTACAACACCTCTTAGTTGTAAAGTTGCAGATGTTGCAGCTAAAGCTGATGATGCAAGTGTAAAGGTGGTCAATACAGTAGCGATTAAGTTTAGTTTTTTCATTCGTATACTCCGTAAAAATTCTTTTATTGTGTGTTAAGCACAATCTAACTTCTACAGGTATTTGGAGCAATGATCATGCCAAAAGCATGAAAAAATTATAGGTCAATAAAGAACATTAGATGTATATCCAACATATTGAAATTAATGGGTTTTGTCTGGTGTGACAGTATAATTGTCAGGAAATATTCATAAATTAAGCTTGTTATTTTGACCCCAAAAGTATGGCCGTATAGTCACTTGCAAGTATTTTTGACACCAAAACTCGGCCAATAAAATCTAACTAGGCATTAAGTATCTATAAATTGGTTCTTTTACCTTGGGCCTGCAAGGCCTAAAATAGACACACTATTTTCTTTCCTTCAGATTTATCGGAGTTCTGAATGTCTATATCCCGTTTAATTTTACTGATAGCACTTTTGTCACCGGCCCTAGTCTTTGGACAAGGAAGCTCATCGAAGCAATCAATTTCAGAAGCACAAAAAGACAAGCTAGTTGGTAATATTCTAAAGAATACGCTTGAGACTTATCATTACAAAAAACTAAAAGTTAATGACGGCTTATCGTCTGTAGCTTTTGATAAGTTTTTAGAAAAAGTTGATTTTAGTAAGCAGTTTTTGACTCGAGCTGACGTTGATAACCTATCTAAGTATAGAAAACAGCTCGATGACGAAATGGTCAGTGGTGATGTGGAAATCGCTGAAGCTGCTGCTTCTATCTTAAAAAAACGTGTCGATCAAATTGAAGGGTTTAGAGATGATTTCTTTAAAAAACCTTTTAGCTTTTCTGAAGATGAAAGTCTGGAAATGGATCCTAAGAAAAGAAAATGGAGCAACAATGATAAAGAGTTAAAAGAGCTTTGGAGAAAGATCTTTAAAAATTCTGTTCTAGGAAATTATCTAGCTCTTAGAGACGCAGCTCAGGATGATGAGAAAAATAAAGATAAGAAAAAAACAAAGAAGAGTAAAAAGAAGAAAGACGAAAAGAAG
The DNA here is from genome assembly GCA_963976925.1 of uncultured Bdellovibrionales bacterium. Lineage (GTDB taxonomy): Bacteria > Bdellovibrionota > Bacteriovoracia > Bacteriovoracales > Bacteriovoracaceae > UBA4207. Next base: position 13,085 of record CAXBMT010000041.1, on the reverse strand, counting down.
TTAACTGATAGTGAGATGTTAACTAAAGCACATAAAACAACTTCCGAGAAATACGATAAAATTTTCTCTAGATTAAAAAAGCAAGATAGAGAAGACACACTTGAAAGCTTTTATAATTCGATCACTGAAGTCTTTGATCCACATACTTCATACCTTCCTCCAAAACGAAAAGAAGATTTTGATATTGATATCTCTGGTCAGTTGGAAGGTATTGGAGCAGTTCTTCAAGAGGATGGTTCACAAATTAAAGTTGTTAAGATTGTTCCTGGTGGTGCGGCTTGGAGACAAAAAGATCTAGAAGTTGAAGATGTCATTATGGCAGTATCAGAAGGTGACGGTGAGCCTGTATCTTTACTCGATATGAGTGTTGACGATGCTGTTCGCTATATTAGAGGTAAAAAAGGAACAGAGGTTAGACTTTCTGTTCGAAAGGCTGATGGCAGTAGAAAAATTATTCCAATTGTTAGAGACGTTGTTCAAATTGATGCCTCTTACGCTAGGTCATCAGTTATTGAGCATCCAAAGTTAAAAGGTAAGGTTGGATATATCAAGCTTCCTAAGTTCTATAGAGACTTTGGTGACGTTGATAGAAACTGTACTAAGGATGTAAGAGATGAGCTTCGAAGACTAAAAGCTCAAAAAGTAGACTCCATTATTCTTGATCTAAGAGACAATGGTGGTGGAGCTTTAGAAGATGCGCGTCAAATGAGCGGTCTATTTATTGAAAAGGGTCCGATCGTTCAAGTACGTGACCATGAAAATGAAGTCTCTGTACTAGAAGATAACGATCCAAGTGTGGAGTGGGATGGACCTCTTGTCGTTCTTGTTAATAGATTTAGTGCTTCAGCCTCTGAAATTTTAGCGGGTGCGATGCAGGACTATGATCGCGCTGTCATTGTTGGAAGTGAACAAACACACGGTAAAGGAACGGTTCAAGTCCTCTTAAGCCTTAATCAAGGCCCTCTTACAATGTTTGCTCCACAAATGGGAGCACTTAAAGTAACGATTCAAAAGTTTTATAGAGTTAATGGTGAGTCGACACAATTTAAAGGCATTCGCCCTGATATCGTAATGCCTGATATCTTTAGTTACACAAAGTCTCTTGAGCAAGATCTTGAAAATGCTCTTGAATATGACACCATTAGTCCTCAAAAGTATAAGAAATGGGATAACTTTAAACCAGATATTCCTAAGCTTAAAAAACTAAGTATGGAACGCTCAAAAAATAATGAGCGTCTTTCAGCGATGCTAGATTATGCAAAGGTTTTGGAAAAAAGAAATAAAGAAACTTCAACTTCTTTGAAAATGGAAAAAGTCTTAGAACAAGATAAAAACAATGATGTTCTTGCAAAAAAATTCAAATACGATGAAATCAACAAAGAAATAAAGGTCTCGGCCTTCGAGGCTTCTATTAAGTCTCACCAGAATATTAAGCCTGGCGACGAAAAACAGTGGAAGGAAGATTTAAAGCAAAGAGGCGAGGAGTGGATTGAATCCCTTCAAAAAGATGCGATTCTTGAAGAAGCTTTATATATCTCTGAAGACTTAACTAATGCTGCTTCAAAGAGCTCATTAAGTATGTCTAAGTGAGCTCATTGTGTTTGATAATAGTGAGATAGAAGAGTTATTAAGCAAGTTAGAAGAAATGGAAGACGAGGGTCTGGCAGCTAATTTACTAGCAGACTTTAATGCAAAGTCTAAAGTTCTCGGGCAATTACTTATGAACACTGATACAAGTTTGAGCCATGACGAATGGAAAACTAAATGTGATCAAGCAAAAAAAGAATTAGATATAGTTCTAGGTAAAATTAGAGACTATTAGGAAAATATAATGAGTGAAAACGATGACGACTGGGACTTCAAGGTAGATCGCGGTTTTTCCTCCTCGGAAGACAAGCCTGCTAAAAAAGTCTCTAAAGCTAAGCGCTTAGAGGAAATTGCTGAAGCTTTCTCCGATGAGGTTAAAGCTCCATCTGAATTAACTCTCGATCACGCTGCCACCACTCCAAGAAGAGAAAGGTTAGAGAACTTTAAAAAATCTCATGCTCTTGAAAAATTTAAAGAAATCAAAACAGCACCCCTAGGAAGAAGACTACTCTCTAGTCTTGTTGATATTGTTTTTATTGGTGTTTTAGTATTTATTGGATTAAATGTGTTTCCTTTTATACAAGTCTATGTCGAAAGGATTCTTCCATCTGGCTTGTTGGCGAATGTTCCATACCCACAGAAAGTCTTAGAGTTTTCTCTTCCAGTCTTATTAGTGTTCTTTTTTCACTTAATGCCGACATCGATATCTAAGAAGTCATTAGGTAAGAAAATTTTTTCGCTAAGAGTAGGGAATAAGTTTGAAGATAGCGGTGCTTCAAAGTTTACAGTATTTATTCGCGAGCTAGTTTTTAAGCCAATTTCTTGTTTAAGTCTCGTTGGAATACTTTTTATCTTTATTAATACTAAGCGAATGGCACTTCACGATTTTATTTGTTCAACTGCGGTCTATGATGAGCTTTAATCAACAACCATCTTTTTAAGAAAGTCCGTTTGTGATGTGGCAGCCGATAGAGCTGTCTCTTTAGATATCACACCACGTTCATAAAGATTGATAATATGTTGATCAAAAGTTTGAGACCCTTCACCGTTAGGAGTTCTTCCCTGAGCAATGATTGTATTAATTCTTGAAAGCGGCTCTTTACCCATAATACATTCTTTAACACCGGTATTGTTAATCATAATCTCTTGGGCAATGACCACTTTCTTCTTATTGATAGCTTTGAGCATTCTTTGGCTAACGATAGCTGTGAGATTTTCTGATAATCTTTTTCTTACTTCATCTTGTTCCTCTGGCGGAAACATCGAAATAATGCGACCAATGGTGCTAATGGCGTCTGTTGTATGGACAGTTGAAAAAACTGCATGACCCGTTTCAGCTGCTTTAAGGGCAATGCCTACAGTTTCAGGGTCTCTCATTTCACCAATTAAGATTACATCTGGATCTTGTCTTAAAGCGGAACGTAAGGCCGAGGTGAAGTCATGAGTATCACTACCTACTTCACGCTGACTTATTCTTGATTTTTTTTGAGAGTGAAGATATTCGACAGGATCTTCGATGGTAACTATATGACATCCACGAGTTTCATTAATATGATCAATCATTGAAGCTAGCGTGGTACTCTTACCAGATCCCGTCGCTCCAGTGACCATAACAAGTCCACGTCTTCGATTAGAAATTGTTTTAATAATTGGAGGTAAGCCAAGTTCGCCAACACTTGGTACCTTCATACTAACAATTCTTAAGACGACACCAGTTTTGCCACTATATCGAAATGAGTTAAATCTTAGCCTACAGAGATCTTCGATTTCAAAGGACCCATCAGTTTCAGAAATTTTATCTAAAGACTCTTTTTTTAGGCTTTCACCTAATAAAATGCTTAGAAGATCAACAATATCCTCTTGAGCAAAAGCTTTGGTTTGTACTGGAATGAGTTCGCCGCGTATTCTAAAGGCAGGAGACTCATCCATACGGATGTGTACATCACTAGCACCATTTTCTACTGCTACAGTAATTAAGCTTTGAAGGTTTTGTTTACTAAACGCCATGCTGTATTTTTCCATGTACATGGCACTTCTTCAACTGAATAGAATGGGTTATTGTTATGCTATGAAACAAAAAGCATTAATTATTCGCTTCTCAAGCTTTGGAGATATTATCCAAAGTTTAAGCTGTATTAATGAACTAGCAAAAGACTACGAAATAGACTTTCTTACGAAAAACCAGTTTGCTGCACTGCCCACTTTGCATCCTGAAGTTAAGAATGTCATTTCTTTTGATCGAAAGACTGGTCTTCTTGGCTTAATAAAATTGGCTTGGGGATTGAGACAAGTTAAGTATGACTTAATTTATGATGCCCATGAAAACCCAAGATCAAAGGTCGTTCGTTGGATCTTATCTTTTTTAATTTCTACAAAAATTATAGTACGTTCAAAAGATAGAATTAAACGCTTTCTCTTCTTTAAATTTAATCAGCGTGATATTTTACCTCATCCTTTCAAGGGCATGGTTTCATACTGCCGGCCATTAGGTTTAAATCCCTCACCTCAGCTCTTAACATTTGAAACTAAAATATCTAAGGAGAGAAGAGATTACCTTGATCAATTCTCTAGTCGAATCTGCCTTGTGCCCTCAGCTGCTTGGGATATGAAGAGATGGCCGATAAGTCATTGGAAGAATCTTATCAAAGAACTTAATTCACAAAGCGTAATTCTTGGTGGACCTGATGATCATTTCTGCGCTGAACTTTCTAGTCAGTCTGATTTTTGTGATAACTTAAGTGGAAAGTTATCGCTTATCGAAAGCTGTTATATCGTTTCTAAGTCTAAGATAGTAATCTCTGGTGATACAGGCCTTTTACATGTTGCAGACTTACAATCTGTACCTGTTATAGCCTTGATTGGCCCAACTGCTTTTGGGTATCCGACTTTTGAAACTTCTCATGTATTAGAAAAAACTATGCCCTGTAAGCCCTGTTCAAAAGATGGGCGCGGAAATTGTATTCAAAGTATCTGGCAAAAGTGCATGGTCGATATTTCACCCACAGAAGTTCATCAGAAAATTAATCAACTGATAGATTGAATTGATTTTTTTCTCATTTCCCATAAAAGAGCACTTATATAAGGCCTTCTGTTTTCTTTTGTTGTAACCATTAAAAGTTTTGTGATTTTTAGGTTCTCGGGGTCTGAGAAAAGAAGCAGGAGCATTTCCTGAATATAATTTGTCGATAAGGTGACATAATTATCAGTTCCGACTCCCAGCTTTACGCCTTTCTTTTCCCACCATGAAAATGGATGGTCTTTATAGTCTGGAAACATCCCTGTAAGCTTTAAATTTGAAGAGGGTAGGGCTATCAACGATACTTGCTTATTAATCATACGATTAAGTACATCGTGCTGATAATGTTCTATTTCTCTTGCTGTATGAAATTTTGTTTTGATAAATGACGTCTCTTCAGCATCAGTTAATGGTTCTCCTTTAAGAAGTTTATCTTTAACTGATTTATCATGCCAGGCCATATCTTCAAGCTCTTCTGCTTCTTGTGAAGTTGGATCGATTGATTGATTCATCTTATTTAGTTCCATAACTCTTTGATACAGACGATGGAAGTAAAAGTTAGGATTAATACCTAGAGATAGGCCATGCTCTAAAGTGTCGATATGCCAAATATTCATAGCATTATCTACAGACTGAACACCTTTTCTTAAGATTCTCCATGTCTCACCGTGGTGGGAGCGAATTCGAAAGCCATTATATTGAAGCCTTCTTAAGCCAGACCTCATTTCACTAAAATGAATTTTTCGATAAAGCTCTTTTTCATCGCCAACTGTATCGACTTCATTAAGGACCCCTTTAAGTTGGGGGAACTTTTCAAGTAAGCTTAAGATTGTATCGACTTGCTGATCAAAATGCTCTCTTTTTGTTTTAAAGTTAAGTGAGTCAAAGAAGTCTAATTCCTTTCTAAAACTTGGTGATAGAACATATTTAAAAAATGGATATTCTTTTTGAAATTTTTTAAATCCCTCATTTAAGCCAAGAACAACATCTTCTTCTTTTACATCTTCAAGACCAGGGATCTGTTCTGCATCCATTTGGTTGGCGCGAGATAAAGTAAATTTTAACCTTATCATGCCCACATTATATTTTTGATAGAGCTCACTCGCCATATGATAGGCGGCATCATTATGTGCTTGCTTGGAATTTAGTATCAGTTTGGGAAGATACAGGATTTTTAAATAAGTTTTAAATAATTCTCCATCCTTTAGTCTGATAAGATTGTCGACATCTTCAACACTATTAATTGGAATCGACTTTTCTCCGTAAACACTCTTGATTTTTTCTTCATAAATTTTTCCATGCTCACCCTCAAGAAGAACTTTAAGTCTAGGCCAAATGAACTCTGCAGTTAATGAACCTGTTAAATGGATATGTTCTTCGTGATAGGGAAGAGGGAAACGCTTGAAAAACTTTGAAAATGCATGACTAACAGGATGACCTAATAAAGTTTCGATATCGACTTCATCTTGTTGAAAACCGGAAAGTAATCGTTGAAATTCTTGAATAAGTTTACCGTGAGATGAATTCTTTTTTAATGCAGGAGAGTGAGCTAAAAGCTCTAGTGTATCTGATAAGGAGATACCATTTGTCTCACTTACAATTTGAACAAGTAGAACTTCAAGCTCTTTTAAAGTTTCTTCGCCTTTCTTCATAACCATGATTCATTCCTGTTCGTCTTTAAGTAGATCGTATGCGGCCTTAATTGTTCTAAAATTTTCATTCACTCTATCCATTACTGATTCTGGAAACCCTTTGGAAGAGATTCTATCTGGATGCATTATACGTGCTAGCTTCTTATAGCGTCGAGATAGGATCCCCGGAGCTGGAGTAGCCTCAAAGCCTAAAAGATCAAGTGCTGTTTTGGCATTGAGAGTTTCTGCTTCAGGTAGTTTATTAATAGCTTTCATCGTCATGACTTCCTCTTTAAGGCTATCAATAACATCACTGGTTTTTCTAATTTTACTAGATTCTAAGATAAGACTCTTCCAAGGCAGACTATCTACACCAAATCCAAATAATGCCATTAAGTCGGTCGCTTTCATTTGTTCGTTGTATTCAATAAGATTTTCAACGAGATTATCGGATGAGAGCTTGGCTTTTTCATGTATCCATAGAAGCCATGCTTTTTGTAATGTTATAAGGTCTGTATGCCACCTTTTTGATAGTGTTTCGCCCTCGTTACTTTCGTTTTGTAAAAAAGTATTTTTGATTATTTCATGAAGGGCAACTAAAACAACTGACTCTGCCAGATCTTCATAACCCGTGGGGCGTTTTTTTTCATTTAGTAGAGTCGTATGGATGAGAGAATAGCGAATTGATTTAATAAAGAGTTTCTCGTCTGGGGCAAAGTCAAAGTATTTCTCAAATCGTCTACGCACTGATGTTAACTCTTCGGACTGTCCCCATTGAAGTGAGTCAAGTAGAGTCATAATTTTTTTTAATTCCACGATTGAGTCTTGATCTAAATCAGTTTTAGGTTTTTTTTGTGAAAGGGTCGTAAATTCTTGCTTTACGACATCAACATAATCTAGCCTCGGCTCTACTTTAACTTTTTTTGTTGAGTTTTGATCTTGACCTGGAATAGTCCCTGCCGCTCCAGTTACTCGCAAGTATTCTTCTTTTCTTTTGATCATGGCATCTAAATCATAATCTTTTTTGGTTTTTGTTCCGGAGAAAAAATCACTAATGAATGGACTTAGAACTTTAGCTAGAAAATACATTCCACCGATAATAAGAAGTGTTTTTAATGCTAAGTCATAATTCATCTAAAGACCCAAAGAATTTTTTGCTTATGAGTGTTCATTTTAGCAGGAAGTGTGGCATGATCAAAGGATGCTAGATTGGACACTAAAAAAGATAGATTTGCCTCTTAAGTTCCCTTGGAAGATAGCTAGAGGCACATCAGTTTCTAAAACCAACTTTATCGTTACGGTTGAGTGTGATGGAACTGTTGGTCAGGGCGAAGTTGCCTTTAATGTCCGATATAATGAGTCGGAAGAAATAATTGAATCGCAGTTTAAGCAGTTTTTAGATCAGGGTGGGGACGAGCTAAGTTCTCTCGAAAAGTTGATTAGTCTTATAGAAGAGCTAGACCTCGTAAGTTCACTCTCTTTTGGTCTAGAGTCGGCCATGGCTCATCTCAATGCACAAATGAGCGATAGATCTATCCACCAATTATTATGTGTACCTCAAGTACACGGTATCCATACTTCTTTTTCAATTCCTATTATGGATCCTTCAGATATTGAAGCATTTATAAAAAAGCATAATCTTTCTCGCTTTGCTGCTATAAAAATTAAGATTGATAACGAAAATGGATTAGATCTTGTTCAGGAAACTGCTAAGTTTTACTCCGGTCCACTTAGATTAGATGCAAATGAAGCTTATACTGACACCTCTTCATTTATGAAGCTGGCTGAAAGTTTAAAAAGTTTTGATATACAGTTTATAGAGCAACCTTTTGCGGCAAAAGATTTTGACCTTTATCGAGAAATTAAGAATAAATCAGGTTTTGATATCTTTGCCGATGAATCTTTGACCAGAGGTGAAGTTAGCTCTGAGTTTAAAGACCTTTTCGACGGAGTTAATGTTAAATTAATGAAAGCTGGCGGCTATATGCGAGCTCTAAAACAACTTAGAACTGCTAGAGAGCATGGTCGAAACTAGTCTCGGTATAAGTAGTGCTATGAATATTGCAAATAATGTTGATTACTTCGATTTAGACGGTTGCTTACTTCTATCAGATGATCCGATGAAGATCGTTCATGAAGATCGTGGAATCTTGAATTATAATTACGTTGTCTAAAAGAAGAATCTGACTTCAAAGTCAAAGCGAGTATATGTTGGTGTATTTGTTCCTGCAAAAATTGTCTGACCAGATAAGCTTGCTTGCATAGGAAGCATGAAAGCGCCTCTGTTATAGAGTCCCACTGTACTGTAGTTAACTCCAAAGCGAGCAGTGTGAGCATCAATTGCAGTATTTTCAGCTAAAATTTTATTAGCGTTACTAAACTCTGATTCATACTCTGCTTCACCAATATGACTATAAAGATATTGCCCAAGTACGGCCCACTGATCATTAAAGTTCCATTTTGAACCAAGCATGAAATCAACTCTATTGCCTAGCTTTTCATCAAATGTTCCCTTGCGATCGCTTAGAACAAACTGTGAACTCTCTGGAATTCTTAGCTCTTTTTCAGAGGCAAGCTGATATGTGTATCGAAATGAACTTTCTAGTTCAAGTTTGTCTTTAGTTATTCCACCGCCAAACTCAGCGAAGACATCTGTTTGTCCATCGCCAAAGGCAAAGTCTTGCAAAAGATCAGGATCATCAATTCTGCCTGTCGGAAGTGTCACGCCGTAGGTTGCTGCGATACCAGCATCCTTCCAGTCTGAGAGTCTTATGATTGTAATTAGATCAACATCTCCGAGACCTCTTGCCTGCCAAGAGCCAAGCGGTTTGTAACCATAAAGATTAGTAACCACTGATTGAATTAGACCCTCTGTTACACCAATATTTTGGCCTGAAAGAAACTCTTGAAAAGTAGTTTGAAACTGATTGCCTGAATTTGTTCCATTAAGAATCTGTAACACCTGCGACTGTGTATCAGCTCCAGTTCTATTCATATCCATAACAACATTGGCGTTATAGATAGGGACACTCATATAAGTCGTAATGCGATCGTTGATACCATACCCAAAGGCATATCCTTGAACATTAACTTCGGCCTTACCATCGATCTTGTAGGTACCAAATGTAAATGTATCGTAAGCAGCCTGCGATATGTTTTGAAGTTCAGAAAAGATGTACTCAGAAATTGAACTTGATTCGCGTAGGGCAGCGGCATTGAGATTTACGTTAACATCAAAGCCGATAGGCTTGGAGTTACTATTGAACTCTTCATCAATTGTGCTTGTCATGACCTGACGAAAAACAGCAACACGAACACCCTCTGGCAGGGTTGAATAATAAGCCCCAAAAGCAACACCTGAGATAGTGCTAAAAACCAGTGCAGCGGTGATGAATTTCATAAAGATTTTTTGCATGGCGCAATTATACAGAATTGAGCATCTCGATACAGTTTTTTGTGCGCCGCGTGTAAAAATGACATTATGTTATAAGTGCTTGAAATTATATATGTAAAAAAGACATGATGCATTGCGTGATTATCGTCTATATGGCATATTGCCTCATGATGAAAAAACCTTTTTTTCTCCATTATTTGGCTTTATTTCTGCTGATTTCTTGTAGTGCAAAGGAAACCCTAACTCCTATTGCCGAATCAGTTCCTTTGGCCGGTACAGAGCTTGAAATCGTTGTTCCTATCTCTTCTATTGATATCCCTGATGTAACAGAACAAGTGAACTCAGTCTCTTTAGTAGGGCCAATCTTCAGTAATATAGCTTCATCATTAGCTGATATGACTTTACATGAAGAAGACGGTGTCGATGTTCCCGTTGATCCTGTTGTTTTTGAGTTTCCTGCCTTAGAAGGTGCAAATCTAGGTGCACTAAAAGAGTTATCAGTTAAGGCGATTAAGCTTAATGCTGTTGCTAACAATCAAGAAATATCCCTCCATTTTTTCAGAAAAATAGACGTTTATCTTGAGGCTAAAGATGAAACATATGGGCATGAAAATGTCACCAGTGAAGAGGCTATTGCTTATGTAAATAGTGAAGCTGAAGACAAGCAAGTTAAAGGACAATTAATCCTGTCGTTTGATCGTGATCAGCATACTCTTAGATGTTTGACTCGCTGTATGGACTTACAAGTTTACGAGGCTGACTGGAAAAACCTCTTAGCTAAGGGAAGACGTTTTATCTTAAGAACAAGAGTTGTTGTTGACTCGATTCCTTCAAGTGATATGAAAATCGGTGGACGTGTAGTTGTTAGTGGAAAGATTGATCCTGGTTTCTAAAGGAGAGTATTTCCCCCTGTCATAGAGGTGCAAGAGTTGCCGAATAAAAGGAAACTAGCGCCATGCAAGAGTTATCTCTAAAATAGACTTAAGTGTCTGAATATTTGGAGAAACTCGTGATTAAAATTTCATCAACATTGCTTATTTTGTCTCTTTTAAGCTCTTGTAGCTCAATTGAGCAGTTTCAATCTCAGCTTCGAAGTCCAAATTCAACTAATCAAGAATCAGATATTCAAATTGTAGATCTCAATATCGAAGAAATGGGAGATCAAGCTGAAAGTGAAGCCTTCGAAGTAGAAGGGACTAAAGATGTTTACGCAGACAATGAAAAAATTGTCGATGATAATATTGCCTTAGAATACTCAAAAAAACATTATGATTTCTGGCTAGGGTATTTTACGAAGAAAGACCACGAACGCTTTAAGAGGCATCTTAATAATGGCCATAAGTATAAGCAGCTCGTATTTCATATCTTAAAAGAGCATGGGCTACCAACAGATTTGTTTTATGTTGGTCTAATTGAATCTGGTTATAATACAAAAATTAAAAGCTCTGCCGGTGCAGCAGGTCCATGGCAATTCATGCCAAAAACAGCTAAGCATTATGGCCTAAGAGTTGACTCTCAGGTTGATGAAAGATGGAATATTTATAAGTCTACCCATGCCGCTGCAAGATATTTTAGTGATCTCTATAATATTTTTGGCTCTTGGGAACTTGCTATGGCCGGTTATAATGCAGGTGAATATAGAATTATACGAGCGATTAGAAAGGGCAAAACAAGAAGCTTTAAAACTCTCGTTGAAAAAAGACTTATTCCTAAAGAGACAGCTTACTATGTTCCTAAAGTCGCAGCTGCAAGACAGTTAGTTCAAAATGAAGAGCGTTTTGGCTTTTTCCATAATTTACAAGACTCGGTTTATGGTTCAGCAGCTCTTGTTGAGGTGAATGAATCCTTCTCACTTAAGACTTTATCAAAGCTTTCTTCGGTTTCACTTTCTACACTTAAAGAAATGAACCCTGATATCAAGAGAGACCAGATTCGAGTTAGAGGAGCTTACGGCTTATTAGTTCCAAAAGCTCATGCTCAAAAAATTGCAGCAGTTGATCTTCCAAAACTTAGAGCTCCGAGGTCTAAGTCCTATGCTTCTAGCCATAAGGTGCGTCGAGGTGAAAACCTAAGTGTTATCGCAAAACGCTATGGTCTGAGTATTTCAACTCTCAGACGAGCTAATAATATTCGTGGCTCAAGAATTTATATTGGCCAAAGACTTCAGCTCCCAGGCACAAACCTAAGGTCTGTAGCTTCAAAGAGTCAAAGAACAGATCATAGAGTTGCCAGAGGTGAGAATCTGTCTTTAATTGCAAGAAAGTACGGTATCAAAGTTTCTGATATTCGACGTGCAAACAAAATGCGCGGTTCAAGAATATTTCCAGGCCAAAAATTAGAGATACCAGCTTCTGGAATCGTCACATACAGAGTAAGAAATGGAGATAATCTAAGTACGATTGCTCAACGTTTTGGTGTTTCAGTTGACGATATACGTAGAACTAACGGTCTCTCAAATAATCGTATTTATGCCAATCAAAGATTAAATATCCCATCTGAAGGGTGATTGGATGACGTAATAATATCTTAGAGTTAAGATATTATTTTACGGAGAAAATCTTGAAAATTGGATTTGATGCAAAAAGAGTTTTTCATAACTTTCGAGGTCTTGGGAATTATGGAAGAAACCTTTTAGAGGGTCTTGGGAAAGTCTATCCTGATAATGAATATCACCTTTATTCGCCAGTTTTAACTGATAGTCGTTCACAAGATTGGATTAAGAAACATTCTGAGTTTATTTTGCACCAACCTCAAGGACTATCAAAGTCAGTACCTGCTTTATGGCGATCCTTCTTATTAACAAGTGATTTGAAAAAAGAAGGGCTTGATATTTATCACGGTCTCTCGCATGAGCTGCCGCAGGGGATAGAGAAGCTTGATATTAAAAAAATCGTCACTATTCACGATCTCATTTATTTAAAGTTCCCTCATTATTTCCCATGGATAGATAGACAGGTTTATAATAAAAAATTTCGTCACGCTTGTAATATTGCAGATACGGTAATTGCAATTTGTGAGCAAACTAGAAATGATATCTTGGAAAATTTTAATATTAATCCGGATAAAGTGGTTGTTAAGTACCAAAGCTGCCATCATCGTTTTTATAAAAAGCTAGATTCAGAAAAAAGGGAGTCAATTCTTAGTATTTATGATTTACCAAAAGAATATATTTTATTTGTTGGAGCTATCGAACAAAGAAAAAATATTCTTGGTTTAGTACGTGCTATGGCCCATGCCAAAACGGATTTAAATCTGGTCATCGTAGGCGACGGTAATCAAAAAAGTAAAAAAGAACTTTTAGAAACAATTGATGCATTAAAAATCACGAATAGAGTTTTTATCCGTTCTAATATAACTTCGACGGATTTACCGGCGATTTATCAGTCAGCGAAAATGTTTGTCTTTCCTTCCTTCTATGAGGGATTCGGAATACCAATTATTGAAGCTCAGTTTAGTG
>CAXBMT010000040.1:0-14823 GCA_963976925.1 uncultured Bdellovibrionales bacterium | reverse complement strand
TAATGTATTTCGTCTAATTCAAAGTTATCGCTCAAGAGGGCATTTATTATCTGATACAAATCCAATCAGGCCTCGACGCGATCGTGATGCCAGAATTTCATTTGATCACTTTGATCTTTCTACAGATGACCTTGATAAGACATTTATGTGCTCTGAGTTTGTAGGCTTAGGAGCAGGTAAAACGCTTAAGGAAATTATTGATCACCTAAGATCAATTTACTGTGGAAAAATTGGCGTCGAGTACATGCACTGCTTGAACACTGATGTTCGCCGTTGGTTTAGAGAAAAGTACGAATCAGAAGCTAAAAATATCAATTACCCGATTGATAAAAAGAAAAGAATTCTAAGAAAGCTTAATGAAGCCAACGTATTTGAAAACTTTCTTCAAAGTAAGTTCATTGGTCAAAAGAGATTCTCCCTCGAAGGAGGAGAGACAACGATACCTGCACTTGATGCCATTATTAATCATGGATCAAAGCTAGGAGCGAAAGAATTTGTTATTGGTATGGCCCATAGAGGTCGTCTCAACGTCTTAGCTAATATTGTTGGCAAAACATACGAGTATATTTTCTCTGAATTTGAAGGCGGCTCTATTGAAGAAAAAGCCCAGGCCGGAGACGGAGATGTTAAATATCATATGGGCTTTACGTCAATTAAAGAGTCTGCTGATGGTAATGAAGTCTATTTAAAAATACTTCCAAACCCTTCTCACCTTGAAGCAATTGGCCCCGTTGTGATGGGTTATAATAGAGCTCAACTCGATCATGCCTATAATAGTGATGAGTCTAAAATTATTCCTATCGTGATTCATGGTGATGCCGCTGTCGCTGGACAAGGTATCGTTTATGAAAGTTTACAAATGAGTGAGCTTCCAGGCTATAGAGTCGGAGGTTCAATCCATTTCATTATCAATAACCAAATTGGTTTTACTACTGACTTTAACGATGGCAGAAGTACTCACTACTGTACAAGTGTTGCTAAAATGCTGGATTGCCCAGTGATCCATGTGAATGGAGATGAGCCTGAGTCTGTTGTTTATGCTGTTGAGTTAGCGACCGAGTTTAGACAGAAGTTTAAAAAAGATGTTTTCGTCGATATGGTTTGTTATAGAAAGCATGGTCACAACGAAGGGGATGAGCCTAAGTATACTCAACCACACCTTTATGGCCTGGTTTCAAAACATAAAAATCCTAGAGAGCTTTATATTGAAAAGCTTTTAACTTCTGAACTAGAAGTTAAAAGTCTTGCTAAGCAAATGCAAAAAGAGTTCAAAGACCTTCTGTCTGATCGACTTAATAATGTAAAACAAAAAGAACTGCCAAATCGTAAAAAAGGCCCACATAAAGAGTGGGAAAAATTAAGATTTAGTAAACCTGGAGACTTTGATAACAAAGTCGATACAACTGTAGATCGTAAAATCCTCGATAAAATCATTTCCGCCATGACTAAGGTCCCTGAAGGTTTTCATAGTCTTAAGAAGGCACAAAAAATTCTTGATGATCGTGCAGCATCTTGGTCTAACGACACAGTTGACTGGGCCATGGGAGAGTTGCTTGCTTACGGGACTGTATTATCGGAAGGATTTGGAGTCCGCTTTTCAGGACAAGACGTTGTTAGAGGCACTTTCTCTCACCGCCATGCCAAGGTCTTTGATGAGATGACAAGTGAAGCTTATTGCGGACTTGATCATATTCAAGAAGGTCAGGGTAAATTCAGTATCTATAATTCACTATTATCTGAATATGCAGTGCTTGGTTTTGAGTACGGCTACTCTCAAGGAAGCCCGCATTCATTAAATATTTGGGAAGCTCAGTTTGGAGACTTCGCCAATGGTGCGCAAATTATGATTGACCAGTTTATTAGTGCTGGTGAAACAAAATGGCGCCGCATGTGCGATCTCGTTATGTTGTTACCACATGGTTATGAAGGAGCTGGTCCAGAACATTCATCCGCTAGAATGGAGCGTTTCCTGCAATTATGTGCTGAAGATAATCTTGTTATTGCTAATTGTACGACAGCAGCGAACTTCTTTCACGTTCTAAGAAGACAGATCAAGTGGGAGTTTAGAAAACCATTAATCGTATTTACTCCTAAATCTTTACTGAGAGATACTCGCGTGACTTCATCTATTGATGAACTTGTAAAAGGCGAGTTTCATGAAGTGATTGATGATAAAGCAGCTGATGCTAAGAAAGTTAAAACGGTCCTTCTTTGTACTGGTAAAATTTATTATCAACTTCTAGAAAAGAAGAATCAAGAGTCACGCGACGATGTTGCGATTGTCAGATTAGAGCAAATCTATCCACTGCCTGAAAAACAATTGCATGCAATACTAAAAAAATACAAAGGTGCTAAAAACTTAAGATGGGTTCAAGAAGAACCTCTAAATATTGGAGCGTGGACTTTCTTAATGAGATGGCGCGATCTATTTGGAAATTTTGAGTGTGTATCAAGAAGAAGTGCAGCTTCGCCGGCAACTGGTTTTGCATCTGTCCATCAAAGAGAACAAGAAGAAATACTTAAGAAAGCTTTTTTATAAGGAAGAGATATGAGCATTGAAGTTAAGATTCCACAAATTGGAGAGTCTGTAACCGAAGTAACCCTTGCAAGTTGGCTGGTTGAAGACGGTGACCAAGTTGATGAGGGTGATAATCTCTGCGAGATTGAATCTGATAAGGCCAATATGGAATTACCAGCTGAAACTGCTGGAGTCATTACTTTCAAAGCGAAAGAGGGTGATGAGCTTAAAATTGGTGAAGTCATCGCAACAATTAAGCCTGGCGCTGGAGCAAAAAAATCAGAGCCAAAAGAAGAGGCTGTTAAAGCAGAGTCAAGTTCAGCTGCACCTTCTTCAAAAAATGCTTCTGAAAGTTCAGGTGATAAAAACTTTCCGTCACCTGCAGCGAGAAAAATTTTAGATGAAAAAGGTGTCTCTGCTGACTCAGTTAGTGGAACTGGAAAAGATGGACGTATCACGAAAGGTGATGCCCTTAATGCTCAAGCGAGTAGTAAGCCAGCTGCCAGCCCTTCGAAGTCAGCTCCTAGTATAGAGCCAGCCGTTGCTGCTGGTGGTGCCGTTAGAACTAAGCGTGTTGAAAAAATGTCACGACTTAGAAAAACAATTGCATCTCGCTTAACAGAAGCTAAAAATTCAACGGCCATGCTCACAACTTTTAACGAAGTTGATATGTTTGAAGTCATGGAACTTAGAAAGCGTTATAAAGAAGAGTTCCAAAAGAAACACGAAATTGGTCTAGGCTTTATGAGCTTTTTCACAAAAGCCTGTTGTTTAGCTTTACAGCAAGTGCCTGGTGTTAATGCTCAGATTGATGGTGAGGACCTTGTTTATCATGACTATTGTGATATCGGAGTTGCAGTTTCAACTCCTCGTGGACTTGTAGTTCCCGTTGTCAAAAATGCTGAAAGCCTATCGATGGCCCAAATAGAAAGCGAAATTAAGCGTCTTGCTCTTAAAGGTCGTGACGGAAAATTAACAATTGATGAAATGCAAGGTGGAACATTCACTATCACTAATGGTGGTGTGTTTGGTTCTATGCTTTCAACACCAATCATTAACATTCCTCAATCAGCAATTTTGGGAATGCATAATATTGTTGAAAGACCAGTCGCTTATAAAGGACAAGTGGTTATTCACCCTGTGATGTATCTTGCTCTTTCATATGACCATAGAGTCATCGATGGTAAAGAGTCTGTAACATTTTTAAAAACTGTTAAAGAAATGATCGAAGATCCAGCTAAAATGCTTTTAGGAATTTAAGGATAGCCCATGTCTAATCAAGCTTATGATGTTGTTGTAATCGGTTCTGGTCCTGGTGGTTATGTCTGTGCCATTCGCTGTGCACAGTTGGGACTAAAAACTGCGATTGTGGAGAAATATCCAACACTCGGTGGAACCTGCTTGAATGTAGGTTGTATTCCATCAAAAGCTTGGCTTGATTCCTCTGAGCGCTACCACGAAACGGTTCATACTCATGCTGATCACGGTATTAAGGTGTCTAAAGTAGAACTAGATTTTAAAAAAATGAGAGATCGTGTTCAAGCAGTTGTTAATGACAATGTAGGTGGTGTTTCGTTTCTAATGAAGAAAAATAAAATTGACGTCCATCAAGGACTTGGCTCATTTAAAAGTTCTACGGAAGTTTTAGTCAAGGGCGAGAAAGGTGAGACTGTTCTTCAAGCTAAAAACATTGTTATCGCCACTGGATCTAAACCTTCAACTCTTCCTGGAATTGAGATTGATAAAAAAACTGTAATCACATCAACTGAAGCTCTGTTTTTAGATAAACAGCCAAAGAGTATGGTGGTTATCGGTGGTGGTGTTATTGGATGTGAGATGGCATCAGTTTATGCTCGTCTTGGTACTAAGGTTACTATCGTTGAGTACGCTGACAGCTTGATTGGCATGATGGATAAAGATCTTTCAAAAGTTCTAACTAAAGTCTTTAAAAAAGATGGAATTGAAATTTTAACAGGTCACGCGGTTTCATCTGCTAAGGGCTCAAAGTCTAAAGCAAAAATTACAGCTAAAAACTTAAAGAAAGATGAAGAGATTACTATCGAAGCGGATATGTGCCTTGTTGCTGTTGGTAGAAGACCATTCACAGAAGGTCTTAACCTTGAAGCAGCTGGTGTAAATTTAGATGAACGCTCACGAGTTATTACTGATGATCATTTGAAAACCAATGTTGCGAATATCTTTGCTATCGGTGATGTCACAACTGGTGTGATGCTTGCTCATAAAGCTGAAGAAGAAGGTGTTTTTGTCGCAGAGCTATTGGCAGGACAAAAACCTCATATCAATTATAACCTCATTCCTGGTGTCGTTTATACTTGGCCTGAAGTTTCATCCGTTGGTGCGACTGAAGCTGAGCTTAAAAAGCAGGGTATTGCTTATAAGATCGGAAGTTTTCCTTATAAAGCTTCAGGTCGTGCAAGAGCTTCTAATGAAAGTGAAGGGTTGATTAAAGTTTTAGCCGATGAGAAGACGGATGAAATTCTTGGCGTGCATATGGTTGGTGCAAGATGCGCAGATATGATTGCTGAAGCCGTTCTAGCTATGGAATTTAGGGCTTCTGCTGAAGATGTAGCAAGAACTTGCCATGCTCATCCAACTTATACGGAAACCTTTAAGGAAGCCTGTCTGGCAGCCAGTGAGAATCGCGCTCTCCATATATAATCTTTTCGATTGTGCATTGAGCCGTTCTCCTTAAGTCCATGAACACTGGGTCTGGAATCCTTACCTGAGCATTAAGCTTTTGAAAGGGAGTTTTCCTTTACAGTTCACTGTTAAATTGCGGAAAATATAGGGGAAAGTATGGTGCCCGAGACGAGACTTGAACTCGTACGGAATGATTAATTCCGAGGGATTTTAAATCCCTTGTGTCTACCGATTTCACCACCCGGGCAGGAAGATGATTCAAGGATGAACGTGATTTTCGACCAAACTCGTAGTTTCTGTCAAATAACCTTTGCAATAATTTTTTTGTGCAGTAGCTGCGGTTCAAATAAAATTGTTGAAAAGAAGGCTTTGACAATAAAACCTGTCTATAACGAACTGCAACCAAAAACTGCAGAACGCCTTCCTGATGGATCAGTTGAGACACATCTCTTTTTTGACCCAGCTCCTTTTGCTCATCCTGAGGACAAATCCGTTAATGTTATTATTTTAACTCCTGAAGGGTCTCCTCATGGTTACGACTTGGATACTCGTTCAGGCGCGCTGTACCGTAAGCGCTTTCACTGCAAGCACAACGATATTTGGGGAAAGTTTGATGACACGCTTTCGACCCCACCATTTTCAGTCGCTATTGTTCCTAGAACCCTCGATGCTCTAGGACGTCCACAAGAGGCGTTCGTTTTTGGTTCAGCAAAATACTTAGAACAGCCTACTGGAGAGTCTGTTGCCCATCGTGTTCGAATTGTAGGTGGGATCATTCGTCAAGAATGTAGAGATTATCCTTGTACGACAAGAGAGCGCTGGCTTTCAAATATGCAGCTTATCGCAGTCAATTCACAAGATCCTAAGTTTGCAAATATCAACAACCTGTCTGATTTAAAATCGAAAGTAGATTGGGAAAAATCAATGGCGTGGATGCAAAATGGTTTTGGTGTAACTCTAGCTGGTACCAGACCAGAGCCAGTTTATAGAATCACAGGTGAGATCGACGCTGTTAAAGCGTTATCCTACTTTTTAAAAAAGAACACGCAGATTTCCTTTGAAGAGCAAAAAAAGATCTCCAAAAGTTGTAATATGCTTTACGACGATTTGTGGCAGGGATCACGTAAAGTAAGAGAAGCTATTAGTAAAAGAAAAGAAATGCTCTCAAATGGTAAAGCAGGAACTGATGAACTTCTTGTTGAGTACTCAGATCTTGAAAAATTAAATCTCACAAAAGAGCAACGTCGAGCTGACTCTATTAATAAGAAATACGAAGTTGAAAAAAGTCGTAGTAAATATGACTTTGCTAAGTTTTTTAGTAACTTTCATGAAAATTACTCAGGGCGCTATAAAACTTGTATGAGGTTTGTAAGACCTGCAAGCATTGCACAAGACCAAGAACGATTTTGGTTTTTTTCTTTTATAGACTTATTTATGGGCCTTGAGGATTTAGGCTGGACCTATAGGTGCTCAAGAAGAGCATGGCTAGAAAACCCAAAGAAATCAGACGGTAAAAGACTTTATCAAACAGTATTTGAAAAAAAATGTACTATTAGTGAACTCGACCTAGCTTTTGATATGGCAATTACGGTCATGAGCGGCGAGCGAGCAGCGAAAAGACCGCATATGCGCTTTATTGGCTATGACTCAGGAGCAAATGGTAGTCATAAAAAAATATATGGTTGGGTTCATGAAAGCGGCAAAGAATTAGTTTGCACAAACGAAGATGAAGCTAAATTTTTAGAAAAAGATCGAACCACGCTATTTCCATCAAATGTTAATTGGAAGAGCTTTAGAGTCGAAGAAAAAAGGTCAAGGTATGACATTATCAAATGATCTTCTGGATCGATTAGTCATCACAACAACTAGTCATTCTTTTTTAGATTGGTTAGAAATAAAGTCTAGAGAGACTTCGCCGTGGGTTTTCCCATTTGGTTTATCGTGCTGTTCTTTAGAACAGGCTGCAGCCTTTCATTCTGCTCAGCTTATTACAGACAATCAATCAAGCCCTATCAGAGTAAAACCTGAAGAAGCAGATATTATGATTTTTGGCGGTTCTGTTACGGCTAAAGTGTTACCGATACTAACTCAAATACATGGTCGCCTAAAAGAACCTAAGTGGGTCATGAGTATTGGAGCTTGCGCGGCAAGTGGAGGTCTTTATGCTGACGGTTACTCAGTCATGCCAGGACTTAGTCAGCATTTTCCAATAGATGTTTATGTTCCTGGTTGTCCACCAAGTCCAAATCAAGTGTTTGAGGGCCTAGAGCTTTTAAAAATGAGAATGGGTAAAAATATTAGTCGTTGGTTATTAGAACAAGAGAGCTTGAGTTGAACTTAATTCAATCTCTGAATCAACATTTTCCAACTTTAAACTTTGTAGAAAACCAAAGTTCTTTAAAGGTAAGTCTAAATACAGCAATTTTTCACGACGTTATAAAGACTCTTAAAAAAGATTTAGGTTTTATCTTCTTACTCGATATATTTGCCACAGACTTTCTATCTTACAAGGGATCAAAAACGAGATCGAAACGTTTTGCAGTTACATATCATCTCCTTCACTTGGAAGAGCACAAAAGACTTGTTGTTGAAGTTGAAGTTAATGAAGGCGAAAGTTTAGCAAGCCTCGTTGACTTGTGGGCAAATGCTCCATGGCCTGAACGAGAAATTGCTGAAATGTATGGAATTCAGTTTGATAATCATAAAACCCAAAAGTTATTAACTCCTGCTCACCTAAAAGGATTCCCTCTTCGTAAAGATTGGGAAAATAGCAAAGTCGATATTGACCAACTAAGTTTTGAAAAACCACAGTTTGAATGGCTTGCTGAAATTGATGATGATGAAAAACTTTGTCGTCAAGTCGTTGATTTGAATCCTTCTCATCCAGCAATACAAGGAACATTTATTGTTAGAGCAGAACTGCTTGGTAATAAAGTTAAGCGCGCCTTAGTAGAAATTGGAATGCAGCATAGGGGAGTTGAAAAGATTGCCGAAAGTAAGCAGTACGGCCAATTTACACCTTACGCTGAAAGATTAAATTTTTCTTCCCCAATGATGGGAGCTATAGGTTGGGCCAAATCTGTCGAAGATGCTCTGGATCTAGAGATAACAGATCGCTGTCAAGCGCTTAGAATGATTATGATGGAGCTTTCCAGAATCTTAGATCACGCCACATGTTTAGCAGCAATGGCACAAGACCTAAATGCTTGGGATGCATCAGCAATTTTTCATCGTATTAGAAAACATATTAGCGCTTTATTTGTTTCCTATAATGGCTCAAGATTAATGGGGCCTGCTGTCAGAATTGGTGGAATGGTCTACGATCTTCCAATCGGATGGGTTACTAAATGCTTAGATGCTATTCACTTAATTAGTAACGAGTTAAGTGAAGTCTTAAACCTTCTTAATCGCGCACCATCTTGGTTGATTTTCCACGGAGAGGGCGAAATGAATGCCGCCCAAGCGATTGAGTGGGGCTTTAGTGGACCATGTCTACGAGCATGTGGTGTAAACTACGATCTTCGTAAAAATTCTCCTTATTATTTTTATCAAGACGTTGAGTTTGAAGTTCCGCTGGGGATTAATGGTGATCCTTATGATCGTTATCTAGTCAGAGCGGAAGAAATTCAACAATCGATTAAGATTATTAGCCAGGTGCTTGATCATATTCCGAGTGGATCTATTCAAACGGATGATCCTAGGCTAGCAAAACCTACAGGTACCCTGCGTTTAACAAGTGCCGACTATGCTAAGCATTTTGATCTTTATCAAAATGGAACCGCAATTGAAGCGGGTGAGTATTATAGCTTTATTGAAAGCTCAAACGGTGAATTAGGTTTCCACTTTATGAGCGACGGCTCTGGTGTTCCGTATCGTCTGAGAGTTAGAGCTCCAAGTTTTTATCATTTCCAATCATTTACTTCATCTATAAGAGATGTCTCGCTTGATAGTGCTACCGCTATTCTCTCGTCACTCAACGCCATATCAGGGGAGATTGATCGTTGAGTTCCCATGAGCAAAATTGGTGGATATTTTTAGATGCGTGGTCTTCTGCAATTAAGAATAAAAATTTTGATCAGTTTGATGTTAATAAGCTGATTACTGATCTTGATTTAGATATTAACTTAGTTCACGAGTTTATTAATTATTTTCGTGACGATTTTAGTTTTACAAAGAATATTATTATCTCAATTTGCATGGGAGCCAGCTGTCGCTCAAAGGGAAATGAGCAGGTATTTAGTCGTCTCGAAGATGCTAATAAATCTCGTATTCCTGAAAGACAGTTGCAGGTTAAGCCGGTCTTGTGCTTGAGTGAATGCAATCAGGCTCCATGCTCAATGAATGGACCTAAGTTACAAACAGGTGATGATCTTTCCTGGGTTGATCGAATCGTTAAGGAATAACTGTGGACTTTTCATCCATATATTTACCGTTTAGGAACTTAGATTCTGCACATTATATCGATGTATATAAAAGTCATGGAGGATACTCAAAGCTTTCAATAGGCATGCAGGGTGAAGAAATTTTAAATAGTAATTTTATCACTCGTTATGGAAAAAACCTTAGTGATTATTGGAATAGATTTGTACTACCACCTACTAAGTCTAGAGCTTTGTTAACGAATCTTGCAGTTTTTGAGCCAGGTATGTTTCAAAGACGAAAAATGATTCTAAGAGACCCACATGGTTTAATTGAGGGGATGTTATTAGCAGCACGTAGCAGTGGAGCTGATCAAGGATATATTATTAGTCCAATCGATGATCCCGAAATCTATGAAACGATAGATCGAGTTTTAGAAGAAACTTACCAGGATAAACTCTGGGGAGAACATGCTGATTGGTCCTTTACTCTAAGAAATATTCGATTGCCTAGTAGTGCAATGTTTGAGCAGGATTCTTTCTTACTTGCAAGTCTTCATGGAGAAAGACCTGGATATCCAAACCGAAAAGAGTTTCTCTATGGACTTCCTGTTCATCTTCATCGCCCTGAAGAGTTCTATGCTTTTCGTTGGATTGAATATAATGGGGCAGAGAAATTTAATCAGCTAGGATCTAAAACAACTCCAGGTTCTTATTTTATTACGGTCGGTGGAAGTGTTCCCAAGCCCGTAGTTGTAGAAGTTCCCGGAGGTAGTACTATTGAAAATATTCTAGAACAAACAGGGCTTAGTCCTGCTATTAACGGTGGTTGGTTTCGTTGGGGAGGAGTCTTAGGCCAATGGACTCCTTGGCATAAAGTTAAAAAGCTTTCTTTTGAACTAAGTCACGGACCTTTCAAGCTACATGACTTCCAATATCCTCTAATGGAATGGTTTAGCGAAGAAGGAGCTGCAGCTGCTAAAAGAGCGATGGCCTACTATGTAGGTGATCAAAGTTGTGGCGCATGTTTAGGTTGTAGTCATGCCACTAGTGGATTAGTTCATTGGAATAAGCAAGAGCTTATAGGATTAAAGGAAGTTGCTAAGTGTTCATTTTTTAAACTAGCAATTAATGCCAGTATTGGACCATCATGGTAGATAAAAAAGTTACTATCAATGGTAAGGCATATAAAGCAAAAGCAGTTGAGAACTTAAGAATCTTTCTCGAGAAGCTTGGTTTTAAGGGCTTTGGCCTATGTCATTCAGAGTCTATTATCTCTTCAGCAAGGTGTGATCTGTGTTTGGTTAAGGTCGGTGGTAAAATCACCAGATCGTGTGAGTACTTTGTTAGCGATGATATTGAAGTTGTGACTGAAGATGATGAATTAAAACAAGTAAGGGTTACAAATTTTGAAATCTTAGTCAGTGGTCATAAAACAGACTGCGAACGTTGTCATCAAAATGGTCTCTGTAATCTTCAGAGCTTTTCTCGCAACCATAATAAATCATTTCCACAAGACGTTAATCTCGATCAAGAAGACGATATAGATGATTTGCATGAAGAATATTATTTAGATCACAGAAGGTGCATTAATTGTTCACTCTGTGTTGATTTCTCAAAAAAGATTTTTAAAGATGGCTTCTTTTCAAAAGTGTCTCGAGGTAAATACTCCAGAGTTAGCTCGAATCTCATCAATAGGGATAATGTAGATCTAGGTAAATATCGTGACCTTTGTCCAACAGGAGCCATTCATCACAAGCTTGATAAAAGGATAGGAGCTAGAAGTCATTGGGCCAAAGTCGATTGTGTTGGTTGTGAACAAAAATGCGAACTTTTAGCCAGAACAATTGATAATAGGTATTTAGATATTAGAACTCAAGAAGGTCAGTTGGATCTTAGCTGTGAAGCCGGAAGGCTTTGGTGGCAGAGCTTAGACTTTTGGAATCCTAATCCCCCAATTATGAGAAAAATTACTAACGATAGATCTGTTAGTGTTTACTTTGAGGAACTCACCGATATTATTCCTCAAAACTTAAAGTGGTCATTGCTTTTAGCTCCTGATTTGTATCCTAACGAACAAAAATTTTGGTCTTCATTTCAAGACCAATTCGAAACGGGCATCCTTTCGACTACAAGTGATGATTATCTTCACCAAATCGGTCCATCTGGCTTGATTGAAAATACTAGCTTTAAAAATATCTCCAGCTTTGATCAATTAGAAGCTGTAATATTAATTGAGCCTCTTTGGAAATTAAAACCTGATTTCATCGCTGAAATAAAGTCAAAATCCAAATTTTTAGTCCTTATATCTTTTAGTGACAGCAGTTCACCTTATGCAGACTTACAAGTTGAGCGAAATAGTTGGATGTTAAACTATAAAGTTTTACCGACGCGACAAAAGCCTAATATTGAGGGCATAATGGAGTTAATTAAACAAAAGGCTGGGGTTTGATTTTAAGTAAGAAATTATATTTAAAAAGAGGTTTTCTAAAAGGATTATGGATAAACCTTCGCTACCTTCTTACAGTGATTTTTGTTGTTTTTAAAAAAAATAAAGAAGTTCCATTAGATCTAACTCGCAAGGTTGGAACACCTCTTTTAACAACAAAGAATGACGGTGAGCTACAGTGTAATGCCTGTGGCTTATGCATCGGTCACTGTCCAACTCATGCGCTTGATCTTGTTTCGACTCAAGAAGGAGTAGTTCAAGAGTTTAAGCTTGATATATTAAAGTGTGTGGAGTGTGGTCTTTGCCAAGAGGTATGTCCTATTGATGCTATAAGAATGAGTCATCGCTCTGCCAGTGCTAATCATGCTGAATCAAATTGGATTCTTGATGCAAAAGAATTATCAGCAGATAAAGTCGTAAGTCGTCTAGCTTAAAACTAATTGCTCAACATCTATTTCATTATACTTTCTAAAGTCTAACGTAACAGCTGTATTTAAACTGTGATTAAGTTTATGGATAAACTGCGAACGAGGAATCTCACTTCCGCCAAGGTCATGAACAACAGAGGTGACCATTTGTGTATCAAGCCAATGAACTTTATTCTCTTTCAAAACGTGCATAAGACTTACCAGTGCTATCTTTGATGCGTCAGTAATGTCATGAAACATTGACTCACCACTGATGAGATTACCAATTTGAACGCCGTACAGTCCGCCAACTATTTTGTCTTCTAGCCATACTTCGACTGAGTAAGCGAAGCCTGCTTCATGAAAGTCTGTGTAGGCATTTATAATATCTTTTGTGATCCAAGTTCCTTGTGCCTCTTTTTTATTTCTATTCTTCGTCTTGGCGCAATTGGTGATAATTTTCTTAAAGTCCTGATTGAATGTAACTTTCCAAGGTTGGCGCTTAATAGATTTTTTTAATGTTCTTGGCAGATGCAGATCTCTAAATTCAACAATACCTCTAGGATCTGGAGAGAACCAGGCCAATGGGTAGCGATCGTTGATGGGCCAGGGGAAAATTCCTTGTTGATAGGCCATGACAAGAGAATCAATTTCTAGATCACCACCTAGGGCTAAAAGTCCATTTTCATCAGCAGAATCGACAGAGGGAAAGGAGAGAATCGCCAACTTATTTTCCCTCCATCATATCTGTCATAACCTTCGTCAGATAACTGGCAGACTTCAAGGTAATTGTTTGTGCATGAGGTTCATCGAAAATTTGCACAAAAGGGGCAATCTCCATCATGTCAGAGCCAGTGACTTTTGTGTTCTGGCCTATGATATCTAAGAATAGTTTCGCCTCATGAGGAGCCATGCCACCGCTCTCAGGGGTTCCTGTTGCTGGAGCATACTCAGAATCAAGAGCATCTATATCAAAACTAACATAAACTTCATCAAATTTTTTTTCTTTTAAATAGTTTTCGAACTTATTAAGCGTTGACTCTAGTCCTTGCTGCTTAATTTCATTGGCCCACAGTTGATGTACTCCAAAGTTATTCTCCCAGTGGTTTCTATCTTTACCAGAAGATCTAATTCCAATTTGAAAAATATCACTTGGCGAATCAAATAGTGGAATGATTGGTGGAACCCAGCTTCCAAAGCATAGATCGATCCCAAGTCTTTCAATCATTAGGTCAGTATGGGCGTCAAAATGGATGAGTCCTATTTTCTTTTTAGACTTATTCTTTGTTTCTGCCCAAGCTTTTACTAATGGATAGCTAACTGAATGATCTCCACCAATTCCGAATATTTTAGCTTCAGGATAGTCATTCAAGAATATTTGATAGGATAGTTCTGTTAAACTTAATGGACTGACCGGAAGTTCTATATTCTCATCACTATAAATAGATTTACGTATTTGTTTTATCGTTTTTTCATTTAGATATTTATCATGTAAGACCTGTGGAACAATGAGGATATCTCCCAAGTCTGTTATATTCCACTCATACTGTGAAAGCATGGCTTCTCTTAAGAATAAGGGACCCCAGTTTGCACCACGTTGAATACCTCCGCCAGTGTCACTGCAAATACCTAAGACTCCAATACCAGAAAATGAAGGGTTTAATTTTGACTTGAGAGAATCTTGCCATAGTCTTTCAACGTCATCAGTAGATTTATACATTCTTGTATGCAATTGATCTTTTCGGTCCTTAGCATTTGAAACAGTGTACACACCATCACCAGGCGGTCTCATGCATTTTTTTGTGAAATCTAGAAAGTTCATCGAGCATCCTTTAGATAAAATCAGAACCTTTGATTTTATTACTGAGATAAACAGAGCTCCATTTATCATAAAATTGTTTTGAAGTTAATGTTAGCCAGTCGACACAAACCTTTACTTCAAAGGTTATAATTCGTTGATCTAATCCTTCATCTACACCTGCGAGATGAGATGTTTTATATACGTTTTCTGGAAATATTGAAAAATCAATTGGCTCAGGATCAAAGACATCTAGATAAGCTCTCGCTTTAGGGTTTTCATTTAACCATGCGATTAAATCATCAGTATTAACAAGTGAACCTCTAGCAGCATTTATAAATACACATTGAGAACTAAACCGCTTTAAGAATTTGTGATCGATCATGGACTTGGTTTCATTATTTAGACTACAGGCCATGATGAGACAGTCAGCCTTTTCATTAAATGCGAGTTGATCTTTGTAGGGGTCAAAGAAAGTAAGGCTTTTAACCAGGTGACCAAGAGACTTCTGAAGTATTTTTGCAATTTGTCCATAGCCGATAACTTGAATAGAAAGCTCTTCAAGAGATTTGCGATTTTTCGTAACTGGCAGGATTATTTGTTCCGGGATCTTTATCCATTTTAAAATTTGT
>CAXBMT010000039.1:0-14827 GCA_963976925.1 uncultured Bdellovibrionales bacterium | reverse complement strand
GTGGTGTTGTTATGAGCTGGATTGACATGGCCGCTGCTATGGTAGCACAAAGACACACTGGACGCCCCGTAGTCACTGTTCATATTGATGATATTAGCTTTAAGGCTCCAATTCGTGTTGGAGATCAATGTTGTATTAAAGCTGCTATTAATTATGTCGGTAATACATCCATGCTGATTGGGGTAAAAGTCATAGCTGAAAACCCAATGACTGGTGACGTAAGGCACACAACAACAGCTTACTTAACATTTGTAGCCTTGGACGATGTTGGAAGACCTGCAACAGTCCCAGAAATTGTACCTAAATCAGAAGACGAAAAGAGAAGATATAGTGAAGGTAAAATTAGAGCTCAAGAAATTAAAGAGAAGTCTAAGAAATAACCTAAGAACACGATGTCGACTCGCCACAGTTCTCACACTTATGACAAGTTCCAGCTGCAACCAATGAGTGCTTCCCGCACTTAGGACACTTCATTGATTTTGAGCTATTCGCATTCAAAGGTTGCGACAGCTTACAACCATCACGGTAAATTGAAATAGATTTCACACCTTTTAAATATGCAGTCATATAGATGTCTTTAACATCGTTGACCGTGGCAGAATGTGGTAAATTAACCGTTTTACTAATGCCGCCAGAAACAAAACCTGAACAAGCAGCAACCATCAATAGGTGCCCTTGAGGCGAAATCGAGTTAGCTCCAAGGGCTGTTTCAAAAATTTTGTAATGTTCATTTTTTAAGATTTTTGAGTTCGTGATATCACCAGAAGAGAGCACATCATTCTTAATTGATTCAACATCTGAATCAGAATAATTTAAATTCTTAAGCGCCTGAACAAACCCTTGATTAACAATAAGTTTTGATTCACCACTAATCAGTTTTTTGTTTTTGACTAGTGCATATTCAGGTTCAATTCCAGTGGTGTCACAATCCATAAGCAGACCAATAGTACCTGTCGGCGCAATGACTGTGACTTGTGCATTTCTAAGCCCATATTTTTTTGCATTTACGCAAACTCGCTCCCAACTGCGATTACAAGCTTGATAAAGTGATTTAAATTGCTGAGGTAAAAACTCTGCATGAATTGGTTGAAACTCAACTTGACCTCTTTTAATAGATTGACCTGAACTTAGCTTCTGATGATGTTCAAGAACCTTTAAATGATCTTTTTTGTTGGACTTATACCTTGGGTATGTTCCAAGCTTTTTTGCCATCTCAACCGACTGCTCATAGGCACAGGCAGTAATGAATGAAGTTAAGGTCGCAGCTACAGCCCTGCCCTCATCTGAGTCATAGGCTATACCGTTGGCCATCAATAATGCGCCTAGATTTGCATACCCTAGACCTAGAGTTCGATAAGAATTTGATCTAATAGCGATTTCTTTGGATGGGTACTGTGCCATATCAACAGTTATGTCTAAGATTGTTGTATAGAGCTGAATCGCATGAACAAGCTTTTGTAGATCAAAGCTATTTTCGTCATGGTTATAGAACTTCAAAAGATTGATGGAGGCTAGATTACAACCAGTATCATCTAAGAAAAAATATTCAGAACAAGGGTTCGATGCTTTTATTTCGCCATCATTTTTACATGTATGAAAAAAGTTAATCGAATCACTAAACTGAACTCCAGGATCAGCGCACTCCCATGCAGCCTGACAAAGTTGATCCCATAAATAAGCTGCTTTGATTTTCTTTGTTTGGTCAGGATTAAGACGACTTTTCAAAAACCAGTCTTCATCCTTTTTGAGTACTGAAAAGAAATCATCTGATACTCGTAGTGAATTATTTGAGTTTTGTCCTGAAACACTCGAATAAGCTTCCCCATTAAAGTCTCCATCAAAGACTTGTAATGGAATATTTGAAAACCTTTCGTCATTTTTAGACTGTGATAAGAGTTGTGATCCTTGAATAAGTGCTGCAACTTTTCTTTCTTCAAAAATTTTCCAATGAATGAAGGCTAATATATCAGGGTGATCAATATCTAGAATAACCATTTTGGCTGCTCTTCTAGTCACTCCTCCTGAACGAACAGAAGCGGCACTAGCATCACCAACTTTTAGAAAGCCCATTAAGCCGCTGGCAAAACCACCACCTGGTAAGGCTTCACCTTTAGCTGGAATGCAAGAAAAGTTAGTACCAGTGCCAGATCCTTGCTTGAATAACCGTGCCTCTTTAGACCATAAGTCTAAAATACCGTCTTCTCTTATAAGATCACTTTTCACAGACTGTATAAAGCAAGCATGCGCCTGTGGTCTTTCATAAGCATTTATACTTTTTTTTGCTCTTCCCTCTTGATCGATAAACCAATGTCCTAGAGGCTCGCCCTCTATACCATAAGAATGAAATAAGCCGGTATTAAACAACTGAGGTGAATTGGGAGCTGCTATTTGAGAAATCAAACTATAGATTACTTCATCTTCAAACACTCTAGATTCTGCATCATCAAAATAACCAAGTTCCCAGCCCCAAAATGACCATGCCTTGGCCAAGCGAGAACAAACTTGTCTAGCATCAGTCTCATGTTCGTTATCATTAATTTTTTTAAAATATTTGCGAGCAAGTATCTCTGTGGCAAGAAGAGACCAAGATTTAGGTACAACAGCTTCGACAAAAGCATTCGTATCCCATTCGTAATCGGTTTGAACTTGTCTGGCTTCAAACTCAACTAAGTTAGTTGGTTTTTCTCCATCTTTTGTCCAAATTCTTTTCACTAAAACTCCACTCTCTTAAAGAAGTAAGTTAAAATAATATTAACACGAGTAGGAATCTTTTATGTCGCAATTTTTATTTATTCTCATAAGTTTATTAACAACTGCACTGCTACCTACCTTGGCACAAGATACTGGAACGGAACCTAAGGAAGAGGTGCCTGTCTTTGAATCTCATATGATTGACCATCCATTTAGAGGCTGTCCAGGGGGCTCACAGTGCACCAAAGAAACAGGTCTCTTAAGACAAGACTTCTCCAATGTATTAAAAATTAGACAACAAAGACTTAAAAATCTTAATCATTTTAAGTCGAAAAATGGTCTTCCTTTGATGACTTGGACCTACCCACTCAACTCTGTGCCCAAAGGTGTCGCTCTTTGGGGTTCCCCTTGTCCACAGCATAATACGAAAACAGAGAAAATTTTTCTAGCGGAGGTTATGGTTAAAAACTTTAAATCTCTCTCAGGACTAGAAAATTTTATCATTAACAAGGCAATCATCAAAAATGATAAGGGGGCTTATGTTCACTACCCTATGCCACGCACAGAAGCTCCTCTCTATATGAGTAAGAACAAAATGATTTATACACTTGATTTAGACGGAAGTTATTACGACATAGATGTTGATATGAAGGGAGAAATTTCAGTCATCAATGCTAAAAAGCCAGAAAGATTTCCTGAAAATGTTTCGTGTTCAGATGAAATGAAAGAAGCTTTTTTAAAGCTTGAATATCCAGACGGATTCTTCAAAGGTGTCACCTGCAAATCAATATGGGATCTTGATAAAAAAGGCTTTAGATCTATTGCTTATGGTTGGAGTTGTAGTTGAAATTCTTAGTCTGGAATCTTGAAAATCTCTTTTTAGTCCCACATTTAAAGTCATCGTATAACCAACCCTTAAAACCTAAAAAAAAGGTCGATCAGATCATAAAGGTCATCAATGAACTTGATCCAGATATTTTATTTTTAAGTGAAGTTGGCGGCCAGGACTCGGCCATCAAACTTGAACTTGGTCTAGAGTCTAGTTATGAACTTTTTTATACTGAAGGCAATAGTGACAGAGGGATTGGATTAGCTTTTCTAATTAAGAAAGGTTTTCGAAAGTTAAAATTTTATAGGCACACTGACGATATTCTTCCGGCTGTTAGTACTGAAGACAGAAACTCACCAAGAAAGTTCTCTCGAGATGCTGCTGAACTATGGCTCTTAAATGAAGATAACTCTCCGGCATTGATCGTTCTAGGGGTTCATCTTAAATCAGCACAGGATCGAAGCGGCTATGACCCTCGTGGCTTTAAACAAAGAAATGCTGAGGTTAGAGGTTTAGTTACAATTCTAAAAAAAAGAAGAACACAATATCCTAAAACTCCTTGTTGGATTGTCGGTGATTTTAATGGTCTTGCAGCCGGTGAAAAAATTGGAGCCGAGTTTGAACACCTTTATGCTCAACTTCCTGACTATGAAGACCTTCTCACCAGACTAGATACGCCACAAGATCAAAGATGGACATTTGCCATGTCTTTTGAAAAAGACTCCCATGTCCCATCCCAGCTAGATTATTTCTTTATGCCTAAGGAAACCCCTACTCCTGACCCAGAGCAAAGCGGAGTTGTTCAACTATGGCAAAGGCTAGGAAACAGTGCAGGTCCTGCTAAAACATCATTTGAGCGCGAATTATGGCCTTCTGACCATTTACCGCTTCTCGCTACATGGGATAAATCCCCTATATAGCTCAATAATAACAATATCTTACATCCTGAAAAACTAGCCTCTATCCAGGCTAATCTCTTGCCACTGATAGCTTCAAATTGATATGTTTGGGCACTACTTTAACTGGATTCATTCATGTTCAAAAAGCTTGCACTCATGACGCTTTCACTAGGCGTTCTTACAGCTCAACCAAGTTTCGCTTCTGACATTGTTCAAGAAGGTCACTATTTATTTGATGCAAATAAAAAATTAATCAAAATCATTCAATCACAAGGTGATCTTACAATCGATCACGTTGGTAAACACGGATATGAAGTCTACGGACCAAATGGTGTCGGCATCTGGCTAAACGAGATTGCTGATCAACATGACATAGCCTTGATGAATCTTGAAGATCAACATGATCATGAAGCCATGGAAAAAGCTTTTGCTAATTATCCATCACCTGATCAAATCGAACAAAAACTTCTTGAGCTACAATCTGACTACTCTAGCTTTCTTAAACTTATCAGCATTGGTAAAAGTGGCAATGGGCATGAGCTTTACGCTGTAAAAATCTCTGATAACGTTGATACGGATGAGCTTGAGCCTGAGTTTAAATATATTGCAAATATGCACGGTGATGAAATTGTAGGCCGTGAACTTATGGTTCTTTTAATTGAAGATCTAGCTAAGAAGTATGCAGCTGGAGACTCTGCAACGACTTCGCTTATCAATAATACTGAAATCTATATCATCCCTAGTATGAACCCAGATGGTGCAGAGTCTCGTCGTCGTGGTAATGCTCGCTGGTCAGATCTTAATAGAAACTTTCCTGACTTCACGACTGATAATAGAAATACACCTAGTGGTCGCCAGCCTGAAACAAAAGCTGTTATGGCATTTCAAGCTGAAAGAAAGTTTGCCCTTTCTGCCAACTTTCATGGCGGTACAGAATGTGTAAATTATCCTTGGGATACGACTGGAGATAATTTTCCTCTGTTAGAAATGGTTAAGAATCTTTCTAATGAGTACGCACAAGATGTTCCTGGAATGAAAAACTCTACGGAGTTTCCAGGAGGCATAACTAACGGGTATGACTGGTATGAAGTTGACGGTGGAATGCAAGACTGGAGTTATCATTGGTATGGTGACCTTCAAGTAACCATCGAGCTATCACACCAAAAGTGGCCGAACTATAATACAATCCCTCAGTATTATGAGTGGAATAAAAAGTCGATGATTCGTTATATCTCAAGAATTCATCAAGGTGCCGGCTTTAAGTTTGACACTCCAAAAGCTGGTAAAGTTGTCATTGAGTCTAACTCAATGTTTAAAAAGTCTAGAGTTGGCGAGTTCACTTTTGGAGACGGGGAGTTTTATAAAGTCCTTGAACCAGGCCGCTATACATTTACTGTGACTGACAATAATGGAAAGAGATCAAGTTTCACGACTAAAGTTTCAGCGCAGTCTGGAAGCTTTAGTCCTAACTATACAAAACTATAATTAGAAACTGATTGAAAACGATACTTACAACTCTCCTCTTAGTTATTTCAAGCTCCTTATTGGCAGATGCTAGTTGGGAGCTTCGTATTCACCAAGCTAATTTTGATGTGCAAGCTGTCGACCTACAAGAGGCTGAGTTTAAAGCCTATCTAGATAAGACAAGCTGGAGATGCTGGGCCGAAGAAGTAAATAAGTCGGGTAAACTCTTTATCCGCGCTCTTAAATGTAACTACAGTGTTGAATCCACAGGCTCATTTAGATCATATGCATCTTGTGGTGTAGGCAAAAATTTCGATGAAGTCTCTGTAGAACTTCACGATGAACGTAAAAACCTAGACTTAAAAGTCATCCTGACTTGTCGATTTAAAGACTCCGAAAACAGTTAATCTCTCCTAGAAATGCTCCGATAAGCTCTATGACAAAGTCATAAGATTTCAATCTCTATGATTTAAATCCAAGGAGTTTAGGATGTCACAAAACAAAATACTTTTACCTATTTGTGCCCTCACATTAGTCGCCTGTGGCCACTATGCGCCTCCAGAGACGTTTGAATCAAAAATGGCAAGATACCAGGTAAAGCATGAAGGAACCGCAGGTGTTCCAGAAATAGAACCTGTAAGCTTTAAAGCAACACGCACAAGAGGCCCAGCTTCAGTAAGTGTAGAATCTCAAGATGAAGATACACAATTTTCAAACAGAAAACTCTATTTCATTACTCTTTATAAGCAATATCATGAACTAGCCTCATTCTCGAACACACAAGCCAGAGAATTGAAACAATGTCCTAGCTTTCACTCGGCTTTAGTTGATCATTCAGTCGCTTTCACTCCAAGAAATGAATGGCACGTAAGTTATAACCAAGAAAAAATTCAAGATGATAACTACGCAAAGTTTTATCCGGAGCTTTACCTTTCCATGGATGACAACTCAAAAACTCCACGTGTTTTAGATATCGCTAGAAAGAATGTCAACGAATCACAAACTCTAGTTCAAACTGCAATCGACAAGCATGTTGATAAAACTCATTCAGAGCTAGCTGAGCTATGTGAATATGGAACGAGTGATAATTATTATGCCTTTGAAAACTTAAACACAGAAATGAAAAAGCGTAATGTAGCTACAGCATCAACATCAGGTATGAAGATTCTTCTTAAGACGACAATCTTTTCAAATAAAGCATTGATTGAATCTTTAAAAAGAAGTTCAAAGCCAAGTAGAAGCCCTGCTTCTAGTGTGAAGCAGACAGACTTCGAGCTAATGGTAATGAACCGACTTGGAGTGCCTTGGGCAGAGAAATACTATCAAGCACTTAAAGAAAGACCATAAAAAAAAAGCCACCGAAAGGTGGTTTTTTTTTAGATATCGCTAATTTGATTGATGATCTCGGGGTATAACACAAAAAGATTTGTGTTATTTTGGTGGTTTTCAATTTTTCTTTCTCTTTCAACTTCAGCATCATCAACTGGATCAATCTCGTTCCACTCTCTTAAAACCTTTTCTTCCGAATCACTTATATTGTGACTATAGCGTACAGCAAAGTAGAACATTGCTCTAGCTACGTTGCCTTTATGAAAGTCGGGTACTTCAAAACACATTGTTCCGTCTTTATCTTGACCCATCTTACTGACAGATCCTTCCCATTTAACATTGGCCACATAACAAAATGGGTAATTAGATCTAGTAGAATTAATCTTACTCTTTGTTGGGTAAAGATGATGGAGGTCACTCTTAGCAATTCCAACAGCACCTTTAGACTGAGGCCAAGTATGCTCTGTATTCATTGCCGAATTATTTGGAATTGATCTAGTTCTTAAACAATAATTAGCTGAGTAAACTCCGCAAACTTCACCATCGAAATTATCAAGCTTTTCAAACATGACTTTCTTGGCTGACTTATAACCAAGGGATCGCTGACCTTTAGAAAGAAGTGATCTTAATTGGCTTTTAAATTCACCATCTCTTAAATGGCGAATAGATTCGAATTCTTCAGGAGTAACAGTTGAATGAACAGAAACGGAAAAAGCACTTAATAAGAATAAAACCGATAGGATCTTCATAGGTTACTCCAAATAATAAGATAATTTGTTGTATCTAGAGCAAATCAAAAAAGCAAAGGAAGTGTTTTAAACTAATCATAATAAAACATTTAAAAACAGACTAAGTTACTGATTATTCGAAGATATAAAGACGATTTCTTGAGGATAACAACGCCAGTCGACTCTTAGTAAGGACTGGTCCGGCAAAAATACCAGAAGCATCATGTCCTAAATGATGAGACCACAAGACCTGGCCTTCATCACTGCTTACAAAATAAACATGGCCTTCAACATCTGTAGCGACGTAGCCGTTTTTCCAATTAGAAACTGAGCTGATTTGGTGCTCGGAAACCTTATACTTAAATAAAAACTTACCGTCGGAGTTAACACCAATAAGTTCACCGTTAGTCGAACCAAAGATTAAGGACTCACCTAACTTAGATGGCTCATAACCCGAAATAAAAGGAAGTGTACGTATTGTTCTTCCATTTTTCGGATCAAGAACCTGTAAGTCATTTGAGCTACTACCAATCCATAGCTGACCATTAAAAAAGGTTGGAGTCATATCGACATCTACAAACTTATCACCATTTGAGATTTTTCTTTCCCAAAGCAATAAACCCTCTTCAACATTAAATGCGGCAACTGAGCCATCAGCAAAGCCAATATAAAGCTTATTTTTCCATACAACAGGCTTAGATGCTCTTTGCAAAGTGGTCAACAGAGGAACCGATCTCTTATAAGCCCAAAGAATTTTTCCCGTGACAGCATCCAGTGCAAAGATTTGATGATTTCTCAGATGAACAAATAGTCTTCCACCGCTTATCGTAGGAGCTGATTCAATTGAGGCACCTAGGTCTATGGACCAGTTAAGCTCACCACTGTCACTCTTTCTTGAAAGAAGACGTCCTTCAGAAGTACCATAATACAGATTATCATCGAGGTATGTAGCACCTGCATGTGAAGTGCCACCATCTGTGACTTGCCACAACTCTCTACCATCTTCTAAAGCGTAAGCAGTCAAGTGACCTGCACCATCAGCCATAAATAATCTTGTAGCAGACTTATCGATAGCTGGAGCACCTAAATGAATAGGCATATTACCAGTTTCATAGATTGGGTCTAAATTTTTCGCCCAACGAACCGTCAAAGGCGCTCTATCTTCTCTGACTCCCTCAAGCATAGGAAGGTACGAGCATGAGCTCAGTACAAAACCAACAAGAGCAAAGCAAAGAAGACGCATCATTTATTTATCCAATTGAGAAAGGTAAAGCTTAGCAAGTAATGTCATCTCAGCGTCATTGCCTTGATTAATCACCCATTCAAGGTTTGAGCGAGCTTTATCAGTTTGACCATTAGCTAGTGCTAAACGACCAAGATCTAAATAAACCTTTGCTTCCATAAATCCAGCATTGGATTTGATAAGTGATTCAAGAGTCTCAAGAGCCAAATCATTCTTACCTGAGTTTTCATAAGCAACAGACAGAGTCGTTGCTAAAACAAACTGCTGATAAGGATTAGATGCTGAAGGTTTCATCATAGTTAAGACTTTGATCGCTTGATCATTTTCACCAGCATCAATCAAAAGACTAGATGTCTCAAGTCCAATAGGAAAAACTCCCTTAAAGCCACCAAGTTTTGTCGATAAATTCTCAAAACCGTTGACTAAAGATTGTGGATCTATCTTCTTATCTTTGAATGAAGCTAAAGAGCCTTGAGTGTATTCATAGATAGTAGTTTCGGCTTGGACATTGCGCTTAGATTGCATCCAGTTCCAGACTCCAAAACCGACAACACCGATGATCAATGCTGCGACAACACCGATCATTGAAGCTTTATTTTTGGCGATGAAGCTGCCCATTTCGGTTTGTTCTAAAATATCGTCAATTCCGCGATTTGGTGCGGCCGTATTGTCTGTCGCCATCTGTGATTTTCCTCGACTAAAAGTAATTTCATGAATTCTATGGAGAGGCCTATAAGTTGTCAAAAACAGAGAGCTTCGATAGACTAAAATAGTTAAAAAAATTGTTTAAATGACAGGATTGGGGCATGAAAAAAACAATGCTACGCATTTTATCCATCACTCTAGTATTCCTTGCTTGTGCCGCACCAGCCCATTCTTTTGAAAGACGTGGACGTTTAGGTATCGGTTTTACCAACCAGCTTATTATTGATGTCCCTGCGGTTTCATTTAAAATTCAACGATCTCGCTCATTTGCTTTTGGTGGACTGCTTGGCGTTTCGACAGATTCAAATGATGGCGGCTTAGGTGCTGGCATTAAACTTTATAGAATTTTATTTGATGAGCCACAGCTAAATTTTTATACCTCATTTTTAGGTGCCTACATTAAGGATAAAAATGGAGCAAATGCCAATCGCTCTGGATTTCAATTTGATCTTACATTTGGTTCTGAGTTTAGCCTTGTAGGTTTACAAAGTTTAGGTTTTTCAATCGACTTTGGATTATCAATGAACAAGCTTGATGACTTTGTTGTTGAGACAACTTCCGGTGGGCTTGTCGTTGCAGCCGTCCACTTCTACCTGTGATTAATCTTTGAAATATTTATTAATAGCTTTATTAATCTTTCCCTTATTTGCCTCAGCACAAAGTCCAGTTGATTTTGGCATTGAAGATGATGATCTAAGAATCGGTGGAGATATCTTCAGTGACTTCAACGAAGACCTTGAGAGTAATCAAGTTCTTGAAGACGAGAGATTTTATCGCTATGGACGTTTTTTCTCCTTTCAAATCGGCGCAGGTCTAACCACTTTTGATGGCAACCGCGGTGAAGCTTACGAAAACGACCCCCCTACTTTTGGCCTAGGCTTTAATTACTTTTTAGATTTCCAAACTTCGTACGGCCTAGGTTTTGAAATATCAAAGCACCATATCTTTCTTGATGAGCCTGTTAACTTTGGTCAACCTAATCCAATTGGACTAGTTGATGTGACAATGCTGCGAGTTTATTTTAGTTATCGCTACTATATAGACACTGCAAATTTAGGTACGGCAATTACCTATTCAAACCCGTACTTCACTGGCAGATTAGAATATTGGTACACAACTAATAAATTTAGAGATCAGACTCAACTAGACAATGACAATGGCGGCGGTTTGGGCTTTGGCGCAGGATTTGGATTAGAGTTCCCTATCAAATTACGTGAGTCCTACATCAACGTTGAGTTCTTATACCACTCAGTAAATTTTCACGATAAATTCACACAAAACTACAGACCAGTTCCGACTAATCCTTCCGGCTTTGGCTTTGAAGACCTGACCGGTAACGTTTGGACAACAATGGTTGCCTACGTCATAAGTTGGTAGAATTGAAAATTTTAATTAGAAAGATAAAATTCTTCTTTGAGCGCTCTGTTCTTGAAGGTTCTTGGTCCCAGCTTCTCATTATTGTTTTTGCCATACTAGTCGTCAGCTTTAGCGGTGGTCTTAGTGCCTATTGGCTAACTGATGGATTTGAAAATTGGGAGAAATCTGTTTGGTGGGCATTTCTTCGTCTGACAGATCCAGGATATTTAGGTGATGACCAAGGGACGGTTTTAAGAACCATCTCAACAATACTCACAGTTGTTGGCTATGTGCTTTTTATGGGTACTCTCGTCGCACTTATGACTCAATGGATGTGGCGCTTAGTAAGAAGTCTAGAGGAGGGCCGAACTTCATTATCACTTAAAGGACATATAGTCTTAGCCGGTCTTGATCAACGTACGCCTGAAATGATCAGAGAAATGCTTCTATCAGACAATCGTCTTAATATGTTTCTTCGAAAGTTTAGACAATCAAAGTTAACAGTCGTTGTTTTAACTTCAAGACCTGGAATTGAAGCCGTACAACTCATCAAGTCTGAATTAGGTGCTTTATGGGGCAATGGACAAGTCATCGTCAGATTTGGCCGAGCCAGTGATCCTGATGATCTTGAAAGAGTCGATATCACCAATGCAGCGGTCATGCTTATTCCTCAAGTTGAAAATACGCAAGCGGATGCAAGAGCTAGTACTATTCTAGCAGCACTTAACCATGTTCTAAAAAAATATGATCGGCCAGGCCCACTCGTCATAACAGAATTTGAACAAGAAGAGTCGTCAGTCATAGTTCAGGCTTTCCCTGCTATTAACTGTCAGCCCATTCATATTAACTCAATCATTTCTAAGATTTTAGCTCAATCAATCAAACACGCTGGTCTTGCTAAAATTTTTATGGAGCTTCTCTCTCATAAAGATGGTCACGAAATATATATTAAAGAATTCCCAAGCCTAGTCGGAAAAACAATTAAAGAAGCTGAAGAATACTTTGAACATGTTTTACCCATTGGTGTTCTTCATAAAAACAAAGATGGTGTTGAGTTAATGCTTGAACCAAGCTTCGTCATCAATGACGCTGACAAACCGCTTTTCATGGCAGAAGATATTAGCTCTATTGAATTCTCTAATAGTTCACAAAAAAATTATTCAAAAACTGAATTGCGACCTCTTCAACTACCAGACATGAGATCCCGTTCAGTTTTAATCATTGGTGATCAATTAAGAGCCGCTAGT
The DNA here is from genome assembly GCA_963976925.1 of uncultured Bdellovibrionales bacterium. Classification (GTDB taxonomy): domain Bacteria; phylum Bdellovibrionota; class Bacteriovoracia; order Bacteriovoracales; family Bacteriovoracaceae; genus UBA4207. Next base: position 2,336 of record CAXBMT010000039.1, on the reverse strand, counting down.
CTTCAAAAAGAACTCGACTCTTATACCGACTTCACAGCGAAAGTTGATGTGGTTCAAGACTTTAAGACAATAGACCTTAAAAAATACGATAAAATCGTTATTCTTCCACTATCAGGTGCCAACGTAAGAGCTGATGAACTAGATCAGATCACTATCCATAAGTTTTTCATGCTGAGATCAATTCTTATGAATATCGATCATCACCCAGATATCTTGGTGGAACTTGCCTCGACCACAGCTGCAGAAGCCTTTGCCGATGAAGGCCGATGTGACGTTATAGTCCCGGCCTATATCAGTGCTCACTTAACCGCCCACGTTGGTCTTAGAAGAGAGCTTAGCCATGTTTTTGATGAAGTCTTAGGACCTAATGGCTGTGATATGACTCTCTATCATGCCAGTGTTTATAATATTGAAGTTCCAAGAAAATATAGCTTTGCTGAGCTTAAGATAATCGTAAGATCTTATGGACATGTCCTTATTGGACTAAGAATTGCTCTTGATGAAAATAAGCATAGAAGAAGGGTGGATTTAGCACCCCATAGCTCAACTGAGTACGAACTTACTCATAACGACAGATTGGTTGTTTTACACTAATCCCACTTTTGTGGAATTTCTAGAAGCTCGTTGAGATCATAACCAAGTGCTTCGGCCATCTCTTCCAATTTTGCACGTTCTACAGAATCGAGTTCAGGTGTTTTAGACATAAACCACAAATAATTATGAGCAGGTACACCGATCATTGTTACATCGTGATTTTCAGAAACATAATGAACAAGATAATCAAACTTTAATGGCCAAAAAGGACGAACTTTCCAGTGAGCTTTAGTTGTTTCATCAAAAACCCAACCAAGCTGTGGAATTTTTTTAAGCTTTCCATCAAAGCCATCTTTATTGAATCTAAAATCAATATCAATCTTACCGTTCTTCTTTAATGTATAAGTCTCAGTCGCATTAAAAGCACCTTTTTCAAGAAAGGTTGGAATATGAGCAATCACATACCACTTACCCATAAACTTATTGATATCAACTTGCTCCGCGGTTTGGTCACGATAATAAGTTGTTGAACATGCACTAAAAGAAAAAATCGAAGATAAAAGAATTAATGTTTTCATGAAATTAACTTGCCTTAAATTAGAAATAAGGACAAGAGCAGTCAAGCTCTTGTCCATCAGCTATGAGCGTTTAACTTTTTTCATTCTCTCAGCTAAATCATGTCCTGTTCTAAACAATAAATGCACAGGAGTATTATCGAGTGGGAAGGCTTGTCTAAGGCCATTTTTCAAATAGCGCTTATAACTATCTGGAATACCCTGAGATTTATTAGAGAATAATAAAATCGTTGGCGGATCTGTCTTTACCATTGAGGCATAACGAACTTTAAATCGTTTGCCACTTGTTCTTTTAACAACAATTGGATGTCTTTCGATAAGCTCAAACACCTGACGGTTAAGCTCCCCTGTTGGAACTGGGCGACGACGGATAAGCACCGTTTTCTTAAGGGCTTTTTTAAGTACATTAAGCCCTGTTCCTCTAAGAGCTGAAGAAGGAAGAACATCACAAAAGCTAAGCCATGGAAGTGTTGCACGAAGATCAGCAATCCACTCACGTCTATCTTTATCCGTTTTAAAGTCACGATTCTTAATATCCATCTTGTTTAGAACAACAATAACAGACTTACCTTTTTCAAGAGCAATATCTAAAAGTCTGCGATCCTGATGGCCTACACCTTTAGTGGCATCAACCATATAGATAACAAGATCACTCTCAGTAATTGATCTTAAAGAGCGATAAACTGATTGCTCCTCAAGAGCATCATCGATTGATTTTTGACGGCGAATACCTGCTGTATCAACGATATGAACTGTGCGCCAAAAACTACCTTCTGGAATTTCGGATTCATTTATATCGGTAGATGCTTCCTCAATGACTTCTTCACTGTCATCAATGTCGCCAAACGTTTTAGCGTAAAGCTTATCGTCTAAATCAGTATCATCTGAGAGCTCTTCAGTATAAGGAACATCGTCTTTATACTCTTGAGCTGTTTCATCAATATCTCCCTCTTCTTCGTAAGCATCAGACATACGATCGAAGAATTCTGGATTATTTTGACGAAAGTTTTCATATTGCTGAACGAGAGGTCCATCGTGCTTAATAAGTTCAACACGCTTATCAAGTTCAAGAGCTTCAGGTCCAAAGTACAGATCAAAATATCCTTCAATAGGATCAACTGTTGTGCCTGCAATCTCACTTACTAAAGCTCTCTCAGATCCTAAAAGCTGGTTAAGCATTGTGGACTTACCAGCGTTAGGAGCTCCGATAATAGCGACTCTAGCTAC